>NZ_JBEYTM010000006.1:189713-249115 GCF_040643055.1 Streptomyces sp. NPDC047515 | reverse complement strand
TGTCGGAACGCCCGAATACATCCAGTATTCGGGCGTCCCTCCGCCTTGCGATGCACCGCATCTGACGCCGCACGCTGATCCACCAGGGATTACGGACAGCCCTTAGTCCCACCAGAACGACCAGGTCTCCTGGTTCAGCACCATCTTCTCGGCGTAGACGTCCAGGTCGTACGGCGGGCTCTGGTTGATGTTGTCCGGGCAGAACGCGAAGTGCTCTGCGGCGAGTGCCCGTGCCTCCGCCAGGGTGGTGGGCGGCCGTCCGACCGAGACGGTCAGGGTGTCGAAGCCGATCACCACGACCCGTATGCCGAAGCGGTCCTCCCAGGAGCGGAGGACCGCGCAGAGCCGGGCCACGTCTTCCTCGTAGTTCACCGGGCCGGACCAGCCGATCGCCGCCGGGATGTCCGCGCTGCGCCGGGCCGGGACGAGCGCCGCCCGCGTACCGGGGAACCAGCCGTCCGGGCCGGCGCACTCGTCCGCTATCGCGGCCGCCAGATCGTCCGGCTTGTCGGGCCCGTCGGCAGCCGGGGAGGGTGCCAGCCCCGGCCACTCGTCGGGGGAGGCGTCGAGCTCGTCGGGTGCGCAGTCCGCCCAGTACTCGCCGAGCACCTCCTCGGCGTCGTGATCACCGGGGTACGACGCACTGTCCGGGATGAGATCCCAGGTCTCGGGCCACTGGTCGCGTCTCCCGCCGTCGATCAGCACGGGAAGCAGCCCGACCGGCCGTCCTGCGGCGCGCATTGCGGCCCATGTCCCGGGGGACGCGGGCTCGTCGGCGTACCAGAGCAGCGGCTCGTGCCACGGCCCGTCGATCGTCGCGTCGACCAGTGCGCCGGGCGGGAGTTGGACCCCGGAAGTGGCCAGGGAAGGAAGCGGATTCGGGAGCGTCGCCATGTCCGCGACTCTAGACGCGGCCACTGACAGCGGCCGGGCGCGGGCGGTCTTTGGACGCCTTCGGCCGCCCTGCCCTCGCTCGTGGGCCGGCCGCAGGGCTCCGGCCTCGCTGCGGGCCGCCTCGGCCGCGTGGGACTTCCGCAGTACGGCCAGGGTCTTGCCCCGCATCCCCCGTCGTCCGCGCGCCGGTCGGCCGTCGGCCGCCGTCCCTTCGGTCACCTCCTCGTGGTGGTGATCCGGGAGGGCGGCGACCGACGGCAATGGGACGTCGCGTTCCGAGCGGGCCGCCGTTCGGAACCGGCGCGGCGCGGTGAGGCGGTTGGGACTAGGGGTGCGCGTGGACGACGACGAACGCGGTGCGCGCCGCAGTACCGTCGGGCAGCGGCACGTCCGCGGTGACGTGACCGAGCGCCTGCTCGTCGGTCTCCTGGCCGGGGCGGAGAACGCGGTTGATGTGGATGGTCAGCCGACGTTCGTCGGGTGCTGTCTCCACGAGGAGGTCCGTACCGTCCGGGTCGTCGGTCACGGTCGTGGAGGCGAGCGCGGCCTTGGCGCCGGTCTCCGCGAACCAACCGGTGACGGACGGGTCGGGGGTGTTGCTCGTGCTCTGCATCTGCGGCTCGGCCTCGCCGACGACGAGCGCGAGGAGCTGGGCGACGAGGACCGGGTCACGCGTCCCGTCGTACACCCACCGCTGCCCCAGCACCCCGTGCTCGGTGGTGCCGATGAGCGCTTCGTCGGCGCCCGCGATCGGTGCGCCGCGGTAGCTGAACGGCACCTGGTATGTAACCGGGTGGTCGCCCGAGGTGTCGGTGACCGCCATGAACTCGATGCCGACTTCGCCCTCCGGGTCGTCCAGCCGGAATCCGCCGGACTTCACCAGTCCGGGCTGCTGTCCCGCCTTGCCGCGGTACCAGGGCTGCTCGGGCAGCCAGGTGGTGAGCAGTTCCAGCTTGGTGGGCGTCAGTGTGGTGCGGTGGATGACAGCCATGGCGGTGGTAACCCTTCCGTGGGCTCAGGCGAGACGCCGGTCGGCGGCGAAACCGGCGAAGGCCGCCCAGGTGGTGGGCGCGACGGTGAGCGTGGGGCCGTCGGGGTTCTTGGAGTCGCGGACGTGGACGGCGGCAGGGTGGGCGGCGATCTCGACGCACTGCCCCCCTTCCCTGCCGCTGTAGCTGGACTTGCGCCATTCGTAGGCGACTTCAAGGCATTCGCCGCCGTCGCTGCCGCTGTAGCTGGACTTGAACCACTCACGTGCGGTGCTCATTGGTCTCCTAGCAGATGGTCCAGCAGGTCCCTCGTCTCCTCGGTGTTGAGGGCCTGCGTTCGCAGCATCGCATACCTCTGCGCAAGGATGCTGATCTCATCGGGGTCGGAGATGAGTTGGCTGCCGCGCTGCGTTTCGGTGTAGGCGATGCGCTGGTAGTCCGGAGTCTCCAGCAGGATGAATGGCCCGTCGAGTCCTGCGTGTATCTTGCGGCCGAGCGGCAGGACCTGGAGCGTGATACCTGGCAGATCGGTGCACGCGCGAAGATGACGCAGGGTCTCGCAATACACCTCCTTGCCTCCGAGGCGGTCGCGAACAATGGACTCGGAGATGACGAAGCTGGTGGTCGGAGGCACTTTGCGGCGCAAGAGTTCCTGACGTTCCAGGCGCTTGTCCACATGTGCGTCGATCTCTTCCCCGCTGACGTGGGGACTCGGCTGTCGAAGACGGCTCGTGCGTAGTTCTCGGTCTGCAGCAGGCCGGGCAGAACCTGGTTCGCGAAGAAGCACAGAGCCAGTGCCGCCCGCTCCAGATCCATGTACTGCTCGGCCCACGCCGGAATCAGATCCACCTCCGGCATGTTCTCCACCGCGGTCTCCAGCGCCCCCTTGGTCTCCAGCAACCCGTCCAATCGACGGGCCAGTTCCGGCAGCAGCGCGCGTCTGCCCTGCTCGATGGAGGCGATCGTCTCCACCTGGTGGCCCACCCGGTCCGCCAGTCGGGCCTGGGTCAGACCGGCCGCGGTGCGGAACACGGCGACCAGTTTGCCCACGAGTTTCATTGCCGACGCGTTCTTGCGCTGCCGCTTCCTGGGGTGCATACGGATCGAACTCCCACCTACGTGCGTACGTCACGCGCGCACGACCCGTACAAGAAATCCGTACGGGTGCGCATACTGCGGCAGCGTAGTCACGGAGTGTGACTCTCGTCCCATGGGCGAGACGATGCAACTCACACTGCTGCGTGAGCGGGTCTACCGGCGTGAGCGCCGATCGGTCCCTGCGGCACGGGAGTTCGTGCGGGAGGCCGTAGCCGACTGGGGGTTCGGTGCGCGGCTGGATGACGTACTGCTGTGTGTGAGCGAACTGTCGACCAATGCGCTGGTGCACGGTTTCCCGGCTCAGTGACTCGGGCTCGGTGACTGAACGCCGGCAGCCATGGTCGGGAGTGGCCGCCAGCCGGCGGGGACATCCCGCATGACCAGAGCGCAGTCCAGGGTGGCGCTCCCCAGCGGGAAGCGGTCCGGGGCGTCGAAGAAGGAGGACGCGGCGGAGCGGATCCGGCCGGCCTCCACGCGCCACGCATTGGTTTGAAGTTCCATGCCGTCCAGGTGACGGCTGGACCTGGTGGCGGAGAAGCCCTTTGTCCCACCTCGGAAGAAGCGGGACGCCTCTGCGAGATCGGCGAAGAGCTTGCTGCCTTGCAACTCGTCGGACAGTTCGACGGTGACATCCACTCGCGTGTCGCCGTCTCGGGTCGCCAACGCGACACGCACCTGCCGGGGTGTCTCGTGCACCTGGAAATCCGCCATGCCGTGTTCGCCGGGGAAGACACGGCCTCCGGCCCAAGCGTTGAGCCGCGAGGCGGTGTCGCGACGTGGGATGTAAACGCCGGTCTCCACGCCGTCCGGTCCGTCCCATTCGACGGCGATCCGGTGCGCCACGTTCTCACTCCGCAGCCCGAACGCCGCGGGCGCCCAGGTCGGTCGAACACCTCCCAGGCGCAGGAGGCAGATGCCAGCGACTGCGTAGCCGTGCACCACATGGGGGCGCAGCGGCTCGGGGAGCAGGCGTGCCGCTGCGTCCGGGGCGACCCGGTAGTTCACCAGAAGCCGTCGCTCAATGACGCTGGACAATCGCAGCTGCCTCATGACCCCTCGCTCTGCGCCCCGGGGCGCCATTTGGTGTGGCGCAGCACGATCTGCTCGGGGCAGACGGTGCTGAGGAACCGGCCGACACTGATCGCCAGGCGATCCTCGGCCAGTGTGTAAAGGATCCGGTTGCCCTCCCGGCGCTCGGTGACCAGGCCCGCTCCCTTGAGCACGCCGAGATGCCGTGAGATGGAGGGCGCGCTGATCGGGAACCTGCCCGCGATCTCGCCGGCAGCAAGCTCGCCACCTCTGAGGTCCTCAAGGATCTGCCGCCTCGTCGGATCGGCGAGGGCCCGGAAGGCTCCTGTCTCGTCCTGAGCTTCTGTCATGGTTTATATTTAGCACCTTGGCTAAATGTCTAACAACCGCCTCCCACAGCCACCTGCGCTTGTATCGCGCGGCGGGTGGACCTCAGCTCTTGACGGCCTCTGCGATCTGCAGGGCGGCCTCGGAGGGTGTGAGGTGCGTGGTGTCGACGACCTCGGCCTCGCCGTGCAGCCACGTGCGGGCCGCCTCGGCGTACGGCTCAAGGTATTCGAGACGGAATGGGGAGGGGCCCATAACGGTGTCCCCCTCGATGCGCCCGCGGAGGGTGTGCTGGTCGGCGTGGAGGACGAAGTGTCGTACCGGGATGGCATGGTGGGCGAGGCCTGTGCTGATCTCGCGCCAGTACTGCTCGACCAGGACAGTCATGGGGATCACCAGAGTGCCGCCGGTGTAGTCGAGTACGTGGCGGGCGGTCTCGACGACGAGCGGCCGCCACGGCGGCCAGTGCTGGAAGTTGCCCGTCCAGGGCAGCCCCGGCGTGATGTCCATGAGTGTCTCGCCGACCTTCTCGGCGTCGAACACCCGTGAATCCGGGATCAGCTGCTGCACGAGTGCACTGGTCGTCGTCTTGCCTGCGCCGTGGGTGCCGTTGAGTCATACGATCATGGAACCCGACGCTAGCGCTGTGCGGGCCGTGGGAACAGGCGCAGTGGAAATCCGGTACGGCTGCGGCGTGCGGCCGTTGGAGGAGTGGGGTCCTGGCGGGATCGTGTGGAGCGCGATCGGCCGGACCGGCGCCTTCGGGGGGCCCGTGGCCGGGCGGATCCGGCTGGGAGGTGAGGAGAGGGGCCGCGCCGCGCGTGCGCAGGGTGCGGCCCCTCATCCGGTCCGTCAGCTGTGGATCGTCACGCAGGCCTTGGTGCCGGGGTAGTTGTTCCAGTACCCGCAGACCTTGCTGTTGTTCGCGGCGTTGAGGCCCCACTTGAAGCTGATGGTCTTGGTCTCGACCCGCGCGGCGCTCACCGTCGCGCCCATGTAACCGCCGGAGCCGTCCGTGAAATCAACCCGCGCGTAGTCCGTCCAGGCCCGGTTGTTCGACTTCTTGCTCAGCGATACGCTGTCGACCTTCAGGCCCGTCCCGGTGACGGTTATGCATACCGATCCGGAGCCGTCGGTGGATCCGGCATTTCCGGTGCAGCCGGTGGCCGTGAGCGGCTTGACATCGACAGCCTGCGCGCTGCCAGTGAATGCGATAGTGCTCATGCCGATTGCCGCCATGAGGGAGAGGGTCTTCTTCATCGAGCGATCCTCCATCTTGTTCGCAAATAGGTTCACGAAACCGAACCATGGAAGATCCACTCCTGACAGCTACTTTCTGGCCATCCGGATCTGGCTGCTTTCCGGCTGGCGCTGCGGTGGAGATCGGTGGATGCGCTGTCGGCGTTGCCGATCGGGTGTGCAGTGAGGCCTGTGAGGGGTGGTGGTCAGGGCGTGGCATCGCACGGGTTGGGTCGGACGAGGGGCGCCGCGTCCAAAAACCATCGGCCACCCTTCTGTTTTACCTGCCATGAAGTGCAGAGCCTCCCTCCCTCTTTCGTTGCCCCTGAAAGGGTCAGCACGTGAACTCCTCGGTGGTCGCCGATGGATACTTCCAGTCGACTCGGCTTGGCGTCCTCAAGATGCGCCAAATAGTCTTTCGTGTAGGAGTCGCCGACGCTGTTCTCCGTAAACAGGTCATTCAGGGCGTCTGAGTTTCCCTCGTTTATGTATTCCCATGCCTGAGTTTTGAGATCGCTCTGTGAAGGTGCCCCGGAAGGCGCTTCGCGGGAAATCTCGAACACGACCCCTCCGACCCATGCAAGGGTCACTCCGAATACGACGTACGGTATCCAGCGTCCGTTCTTCTTGCTGAGGGTCCGGGTCTGTGTTTGAGGCATGTCGATGACTGATCCCTTTCCGAGCCGACGGCGGAGGGGCATTGCCGGCAGCGGGCGGTACGAAGTGGCGGAGTTCCCGGTGGACGGGTTCTCGACCAGATCACCACGCCTCCCAGGAGCTTCGCGTGCCTGCCTACCCTTCCTCGACCGGTCTGTCCAGCCGACCCTTGTGCCATCCGGCCGCGCAACTCATCGTGCGGCGGCGGCTCGTGGAGGTGGCGACCGTCGTTCGCGTGGTGGTCACGACCGGTTGCCGGAGCGCTCCGACAGGCGGGCGTACAACACCTGGCCGAGCGCCAGCACGCTCAGGCCGAACATCAGGACACCCAGGGGGACATGGAGCGACGGCATGTGTGCGATGCCCAATGCCACCTGCACCGAGGCGAGTACGAGGAAGCCGGACGCGTACAGGATGGGGCGGGGCGCCCCGCCGCCCGGCCGCCACGCCAGGATCGCGGCGAGCACGTACAACATTGACGCGCCGTACATCACGCGTGCTCCGACGCCGTGCAGTACCTCGCCGTGGGACGAAGAGAGCAGCAGTCCGGCGGTGACCGCCTGGAAGAAAATGGCCAAGGTCTGCAGGGCGATCGCGACCTGCAGGAACGAGAAGCTGCGCTGTTCTGCCGACGTCGTCTGTGTGGCCATGGTGTGGTCCCCTCTTCTGCCTTGCGGCGGTGGGTCGGTAGCGTCTCGCTGGTCCGACGACGCAGGCCCCCGAAATGTGAGGCGAAGGGCCGGCCTCACAGTTCCGGTGGGGTGTTTCGTCGAAGTGGCGAGAGCGGAGGCCGACGAAGACAACGAGGGAGCGGTCGCGACCATGAGCACCCCATCCGAAGCGGGCGATGACCGGTCCGAGCTGGACCTGAGCGTGATCGTCGGCGAGCGACGTCAGCTGATCAACCTCGCCTATCGGCTGCTCGGTTCGCTGGCCGAGGCCGAGGACGCCGTGCAGGAGACCTACGCCCGCTGGTACGCGATGTCGCGGCAGCAGCAGGAGGCCATCGAGTCGCCCGGTGCCTGGCTGACGACGGTGGCCACCCGCGTCTGCCTGGACCTGCTCGGCTCGGCGCGGGTCCGGCGCGAGCGCTATGTCGGCGCTTGGATACCCGAGCCGTTGCCCGACCGCACGGAGTGGATCAGCGGGCCGGCGGGCGGCGGCGGGGCCGAGCCGGCCGATCCTGCCGACTGGGTCACCTTGGACGAGTCGGTGAACATGGCCTTCCTCGTCGTACTGGAGTCGATGACGCCGGCCTGCCCTCGGCCGAGACCTGCGAATACACCGCCCGACAGCTCGCGGGCGACGCCGACGCGGACACGGACCTTCAGGACGATGTCGCCTACGAGCTGGCGTGGGCGGCCATGCTGCGCCTGCTGGACCGGGTGGCTCCGGACTACCGGGACTGAGAGGGAGAATCTTCGAGGCTCTTCGGGCAGACGAGGCTCTTCGGGCAGAGGGGTCGGGTCAGAGCTTCTTGGCGCAGAGGACGCGGTCGTTCCTGACCTTGTCCGCGTCGAAGAGCGGATTCTCGGTGAAGACGGCATCGGCCTTGTAGTCGCACGGATCGCTGAAGCCGCCCAGGGGGATGTCCTCAAGGATCTTCGTGATCCTGTAGGTCGCACCGCCCTTCCTGCCCTTGGTCCGGCAGGCGACCTCCTCGACCGCGTCGCCGGTCTTCGAGCCACCGCGCACGCAGTCGCCGATCTCGATCCTGGGGCCGCCGCCCCCGCCGGGGTCGCCGGGGTGCGGAGGCTTCAGATTGCGCATGCAGGCGTAGCCCTCACCCGTCACGCGCGTGCCCTCCAGAAAGGCGAGACTGACCGGCACTTCGATCGCGAAGTCGGTGTGCTCCGAACACGCGGTGGCCGAAAAGGGCTCGGAGATGCCGATGTCCGCCCGGTCGATGACCTTGGCGACGGCGTCGGGATCCTTGCAGGGAACCTCTCGGTAGGCCTTCGGCCGGCCGGGCACGGGGGCCGCGCACTCGTTCTCGGCGAGGTACTCCGTGCCGTAGGACGGGTTCACACTCGGGGTCGGCGAGGCGGTCGGGCTGCTGGATCCGGTGTCCGACGCGCGGTGATCCGACACCTTGCCGCACCCGGTGATCAGCACCAGCGGGACGGCTGCTGCGATGGTCGCGGTGGCCGCCACCGCGACCCGTGTGCCCGATGCCGCCGGCCTGTCACCACTCGTCGTCCGCACCACGCCCCCTCGGCTCTCGATCTCCGAATTCTCCGATCTACTGCCTGTGGGAACAGCGAGTTGGCAGCCAGGAGAGCGGTCGCGGCGAGGGCGGTCCGACACGGCCCGTCGGGTGACCGAGGAACGGTCACCCAACGGGCCGGGTGCGTAGAGGTGTGGCCGGGGCTCAGAGGCGCTCGGGGGTCCTGATGCCGAGCAGCTCCATGCCCTGGTGCAGGGTGCGGGCGGTGAGGTCCGAGAGGAAGAGGCGGTTCTCGGCCACATCGCCCGGCACCTCGGGCTTCAGCACCGGGCACTGGTCGTAGAACGTCGTGAAGAGCGACGACAGCTGGTAGAGGTACGAGGCCAGCTTGTGCGGCTCGTACGCGGCGGCGACCTCGGCCACGATCTCGCCGAACTGGTCCAGGTGCAGGCCCAGCGCGCGCTCGGCCGGGGCCAGCTCCAGCTCCGGGTGCGGCTGGGACTTCAGTTCGCCGGCCTTGCGCTTGATGGAGCGGGAACGGGCGTGCGCGTACTGGATGTACACGCTCGTGTCGCCGGTCAGCGACACCATCTGGTCCAGGTCGAACTTGTAGTCGCGGGCGGCCGACGTCGACAGGTCCGCGTACTTCACCGCGCCGATGCCGACCTGCGTGCCGCGCTCGGTGATCTCCTCGTCCGTGAGGTCCTGCGCCTTCTCGCGCACGACGGCGGACGCCCGGTCGATCGCCTCGTCCAGCAGGTCCGCCAGCCGGACCGTCTCGCCCTCACGGGTCTTGAACGGCTTGCCGTCCTTGCCGAGCACGGTGCCGAAGGCGAGGTGCGCGGCCTTGACGTCCTCGTTCAGCCAGCCGGCCCGGCGGGCCGTCTCGAAGACCATCTTGAAGTGCAGGGCCTGCCGCGCGTCCACCACGTACAGCAGGGTGTTCGCCTTGAGGTTTTGGACCCGGTCGCGGATCGCGGAGAGATCCGTGGCCGCGTAGCCGAATCCGCCGTTCGACTTCTGCACGATCAGTGGCACCGGCTCGCCGTCCGTGCCCTTGATGTCGTCGAAGAACACGCAGAGCGCACCCTCGGAGCGGACGGCGACGCCCGACTCCTCCAGGAGGCGGCAGGTCTCCGCCAGCATGTCGTTGTAGCCGGACTCGCCGACGATGTCGGTGTCGCGGATCTCCATGTCGAGCTTGTTGAAGACCGAGTAGAAGTAGATCTTCGACTCGTCGACGAAGCGCTGCCACATGGACAGGGTTTCCTCGTCGCCCGCCTGGAGCGCGACGACCCGGTCCCGGGAGCGGGCCTTGAACTCCTCGTCGGAGTCGAAGAGCGCCCGCGAGGCCTTGTAGAGCCGGTTCAGCGAGGACATGGCGGCTTCGCCGTCCGCCGCGCCGCCTTCGTGGGCCAGCTCGCCCGGGTGCTCGATCAGGTACTGGATGAGCATGCCGAACTGGGTGCCCCAGTCGCCGATGTGGTGCCGGCGGACCACGGTCTCGCCGGTGAACTCCAGGATGTGCGCCATCGCGTCACCGATCACCGCGGAGCGGAGGTGACCGACGTGCATCTCCTTGGCCACGTTCGGCTGCGCGTAGTCGATGACCGTCGTGCCCGCGGCGCTGTTGTACGGCACACCGAGCCGGCCCTCGTCGTCCGCGTCACGCGCGGCGAGGGTCTCGATGATCGCCCGGTCGCTGAGCGTGACGTTCAGGAAGCCGGGGCCGGAGACCTCGATCTCCTTGATCAGGCCGCCCGCCGGGATCGCGGCCGTGACCTGGGACGCCAGCTCGCGCGGGTTGCCCTTGAGCTTCTTGGCCAGGGCCAGGATGCCGTTGGCCTGGAAGTCGGCCCGGTCGCTTCGTCGCAGCAGCGGGTCCGCGGCGCCGGCCTCCGGCAGGGCTGCCGTCAGGGCGTCCACCAGCTGCTGCTGGAGCGTGGAAGCGAGGGAATTGACCGAGGCCATGGGCTGGCTGCCGTTTCCGTAGGGGTTCAGGGTCGCAGCACAGAGCTGCGAAGGATCACACCCAGTATTCCACGGCGGGTAAAGCCGTTTTCGCGCTGCCGGGGGGACCTGGGAGAATGGGCGGTGCCCCTACGAGTCCCACAAGGGTCGTTCCTACGAGTCCCACAAGGCAGACAAGAGAGAAGGACGTGCAGACCGTGGCTCAGAGTCAGAGCAGCACCGAGACCGACTGGGTCTCCCGCTTCGCGGACGATGTCATCGCCGAATCGGAGCGTCGTGCGCCTGGCAAACCGGTCGTCGTCGCGTCCGGCCTCTCCCCGTCCGGCCCGATCCACCTGGGCAACCTCCGCGAGGTCATGACCCCGCACCTGGTCGCCGACGAGATCCGCCGCCGCGGGTACACCGTCCGGCACCTGATCTCCTGGGACGACTACGACCGCTACCGCAAGGTTCCGAACGGCGTCCCGGGTGTCGACGAGTCCTGGGCCGAGCACATCGGCAAGCCGCTGACCTCGGTGCCCGCCCCGGCCGGGTCCACGCACCCGAACTGGGCCGAGCACTTCAAGGCCGCCATGACCGCCTCGCTGGCGGAGCTCGGCGTCGAGTACGACGGCATCAGCCAGACCGAGCAGTACACGATTGGCGCGTACCGCGAGCAGATCCTGCACGCGATGAAGCACCGCGCCGACATCGACGCCGTCCTCGACCGGTACCGGACGAAGAAGGACCCGGCGGCGGGCGCGGCGGGCGGCAAGGGTGGCAAGAAGCCGCAGCAGCAGAAGAAGGCCGACGAGGCGGAGCTGGAGGCCGAGGAGGGTTCCGGCGCGGCCGGCGAGGACGACGGCAGCGGCGGCTCGGCCGGCTACTTCCCGTACAAGCCCTACTGCGGCAACTGCGAGAAGGACCTCACGACCGTCACGTCGTACGACGACGACAGCACCGAGCTGAACTACACCTGCACGGCCTGCGGCTTCGCCGAGACCGTCCGGCTGAGCGAGTTCAATCGCGGCAAGCTGGTCTGGAAGGTCGACTGGCCGATGCGCTGGGCGTACGAGGGCGTGATCTTCGAGCCGAGCGGGGTGGACCACTCCTCGCCGGGCTCCTCGTTCGTCGTCGGCGGCCAGATCGTCCGCGAGATCTTCGACGGCGTGCAGCCGATCGGCCCGATGTACGCCTTCGTCGGCATCTCCGGCATGGCGAAGATGTCCTCCAGCAAGGGCGGCGTGCCGACCCCGGCCGACGCGCTGAAGATCATGGAGGCGCCCCTGCTGCGTTGGCTGTACGCGCGCCGCAGGCCCAACCAGTCCTTCAAGATCGCCTTCGACCAGGAGATCCAGCGGCTCTACGACGAGTGGGACTCGCTGGCGCGCAAGGTCGCCGACGGCTCGGTGCTGCCGGCCGACGCCGCCGCGTACGCGCGGGCCATCGGTACGGCCGCCGGTGAACTGACGCGTACGCCGCGCCCGCTCCCGTACCGCACGCTCGCCTCGGTCGTCGACATCACGGCCGGACACGACGAGCAGACGCTGCGCATTCTCAGCGAGCTGGACCCGGAGAACCCGCTGACCTCGCTGGACGAGGCCCGGCCCCGTCTCGACCGCGCAGAGAACTGGATCACCAGCCAGGTCCCGGCCGAGGCCCGCACCATCGTCCGCGACGAGCCGGACAAGGAGCTGCTCGGCTCGCTGGACGAGCAGGGCCGGGAGTCGCTGCGGCTGCTCCTGGAGGGGCTGGACTCCCACTGGTCGCTGGACGGACTCACCACGCTCGTCTACGGCGTGCCGAAGATCCTTGCGGGCCTGGAGCCGGACGCCAAGCCGACGCCCGAGCTGAAGGCCGCGCAGCGGTCGTTCTTCGCACTCCTGTACCGGCTGCTCGTCAGCCGGGACACGGGGCCGCGGCTGCCCACGCTGCTGCTGGCCGTGGGGGCCGACCGGGTGCGGAAGCTGCTGGGCGCGTAGAGGTTCTGGCACGGAGGGCCGTCACCCGGTGATTCGGGTGACGGCCCTCCGTCGTTGCCGACTCCGTCCGTCCTCGGGTGCGGGACCGACCGGCGGCGTGGTGAGGCGTGACGCGTGACTACGCGATGTGGTCCGCTTCGAGTTCCGCGTGGTAGCGGTTCTTGAACTCCGGCATCAGGCGGCGGATCAGCGCCGCGCTGCGCGGGTGCCTGATGTTGTGGCCGTCCGAGACGTGTATGTCCAGGGCCTCGACACTCGGGAAGTCGTGGTACTGGTTCACGAACGCCGCGAACGCCTCGTAGGCGATCTCGCCGAACTCCGCGTCCTCCTGCGCCCACTCGGCCGGGTCCGGGGCCGGGTTCTGCGCAGGGTCCTGGGCCGGGTTCTGCGCCAGGTCCTTCTGGGGCTGCTGCGGCTGCTGCTCGTCGTCACGGGGCGCCGGCCGGGGTTCCGCGGAGCGGGGGCCCGGGACGGCACCGATCGTGCCCACGCTGCCCAGGGGGCGGGTGCGGCCGCCGGGGCCCAGCGGGACCATGACGGGAGTGGGCTCCAGGCCTTCCACGTACGTCGGGTCGTACGCACTCTCGTACGCGTCGTCGGGCACATGGGGAGCCGCGAACCACGGGCTCTCGTGCGAACCGGGGCCCTCCTGGGGCCACTGCTCGGCAGCGGCCGGGTCGGAGGGGTGCGTGTGCTGCTGCTGGTGCGACTCGTGCTGCTGGTGCTGCTGCGTGTGCTGCTGCTCGGGGTGGGCCCCGGCGTACGGCAACTCGGGCTGGTACTCGTCGCCTTCGGCGGCGGCCAGGGCCGGGGCGGGCGGCAGCAGGGCCGGTTCGATGCCTGCGGCGGCGAGGCCGGCCGCACCCGTGTCGGCCAGCGGGACGCCGTACTTCGCCAGGCGCAGCGGCATCAGGGACTCGATGGGTGCCTTGCGGCGCCAGCTGCGGCCGAAGCGGGCCTGGAGGCGGGCCTGGTAGATCAGCCGGTCCTGTTCGAGCTTGATGACCTGCTCGTACGAACGGAGCTCCCAGAGCTTCATCCGCCGCCAGAGCTTGAACGTCGGCACGGGCGAGAGCAGCCAGCGGGTGAGCCGCACGCCCTCCATGTGTTTGTCGGCGGTGATGTCGGCGATCCGGCCCACGGCGTGCCGGGCGGCCTCGACAGAGACCACGAAGAGCACGGGGATGACCGCGTGCATGCCGACGCCGAGCGGGTCGGGCCAGGCCGCGGCGCCGTTGAAGGCGATCGTCGCGGCGGTCAGCAGCCAGGCCGTCTGGCGCAGCAGCGGGAACGGGATGCGCATCCAGGTCAGCAGCAGATCCAGGGCGAGCAGGACACAGATGCCCGCGTCGATGCCGATCGGGAAGACCAGCGAGAAGTTCCCGAAGCCCTTCTGCAGGGCGAGTTCGCGCACCGCCGCGTACGAACCCGCGAAGCCGATCGCGGCGATGAGCACCGCACCGGCGACCACGAGACCGATGAGTATCCGGTGGGTGCGTGTCAGCTGCATCGCGGCCACCCGCGTTCCCCTCCCCGTTTCCCGTATCCGACGTCGCGCGTCGACGTTCCGCGCCGATGTTCTGCTTCGACGTTCTGCGTCCACGTTCTGCTTCGACGCCTTGGTTCGGCGTCACGCTCCAACGTCTCGCTGAGACGTCCTGCTTCGACTTCTGGCGGGCACAGCCTGGCACATGAGGGTGCGGCATGTTGCGCGGGGAGGGGCGAAGCCCGGTACTCGGGGGAGTACCGGGCTTCGCGAATCCGCTTTCGAGCAGGGGCGTTGGGGCACGCCGGGCCCCGCTCGCCGGTCCGGCCCGGTCCGGCCCGATCCGAGCGAAGGACTCTAGCTCGTCTTCTTGTCCGTGGCCTTTTCGCCGGCCTTGGGCGATTCACTCGACTTGGGGGAATCGTCCTTCTTTGCTGACGCGTCGGGCTTGGCCGACCCGCTCGGCGCGTCCGGCTTCGCACCGGCGGTGGCGACCGAGGCCACCGTCTCCTTGGCCGCCTTCTCGGCGCCCTTGAGGATGTCGTCGGCGGACGGAGTCTTCGCGCCCGCGTAGCCCGCTCCGTTGTAGGTGAGGGTGACGACGACGTTCCCCGTGCGGGCCACGACCGTCGCGTACTTGAAGTCCTCGCTCGTCTTGGTCAGGTCATACGTGATCTTGGTGGCCTGCTCGCCGATGCCGGCGACGGGTGCCTCGGCGACCTTCTTCGCCCCCTCGGCGGCCTTGACCTTGATGATCTGCTTCGCGTAGTCCTGCTGCGCGCGCTTGGCGCCGCTGCCCAGGGACTGGTCCGAGTCGAAGCGGGTGAAGCCGACGTCGAGCCAGCGGTACTGGGAACCCTTCACACCGTTGTCGTCGAGGCCGTTCCAGGAGCAGCCGGTGCGGTACGCGGTGTCGCTGGAGCCGGCGGGCGCGCCGCCCGGGGCCTTCGCCGCGGGGACCAGGGAGGTGACCGTCTTCTTGCCGATCGACTTGCACGGGTCGGGCAGCGCGCTGAATTTCGCCGGCTCGACGCTCGGTTCCGACTTCTTGGCGTCCGGCGAAGCCGTGGACGACGAAGCCGAACCCGAGTCCTTCTTGTCGCCGGAGTCCGACGAGCAGCCGGCGACGACGAGCATCACCGGAACGGCGGCGCAGGCGAGTATGCGGGCGAGTCGCGGGGCTGAACGGTGCATGGTTCCTTCACTCGGGTGGCGCGGCGGGCGGGCTGCCAGGTGGTCGGGCTGCCTGGTGGTCGGGTCGGGCGGGTCTGCGGGGTGCCGGGTGGCCGGGGCGGTCGGGTGCCTGGTGGCCGGGGCGGACGGTCTGGCGCGGGCGGTCGGTGTTCGGGTGGATGCTCCAGTGGGCGTTCGGGGGCCTCCGGAGGCTTCGGGGGGCCTCCCGGAGGGCCACGGTACGACGGACGGCGGCCGGGTGCGGCACTCGGTGGGCATGGACGCCGCCCTGCCGGGGGTGCCCCGCGCACGGCTATTCGCTGAACTTGTCGACCAGCTTCTGGGCCAGCGTCCTGGCTGTGTCCTGCAGTTCCTTGCTGTCGGGAACCACGGTGGAGGTGGTCGGCTGCTCGGTGTACTCGACGGTCACGATGACGTTCGATGTGCGGAACACCACGCTCACCGTGCGGTGCTGTGCGGTGGAACCTGCCCGGGTGAGCAGATCGTCCACAAATGCACTGTCTCCGAGGTCGTCGAGCGTGCGGGGCAGAACGCTCTCGTCGGCGCCGTCGGACGTGCTGGCGTCGGGCGTGCTGCCACCGGCCGTGTCGCTGCCGCCGTCGGTGTTTGCGCTGTCGCTACTGCCCGAGGTCTTGTCCTCGGAGGCCGGGCCGGACAGGGCGTGCGAGGCGGAGCCCGACGCGGAGTCCGAGGAGGTGGGCTCCCCCTTCTCCGTGCTGCCGGGCGAGGCGGAGGGCGAGGCCAGGCCGGCGGCGGTCTCCTTCTTCGTGTACACCTCGCGGGCGCGGTCGTCGTCGCTCACCAAGGGGTCGTAGGACACGACACGCTCGAAGTCGACGAAGAGGGTGTGCGAGGAGTCGGAGGCCTCGGACTTCCAGTGGCAGCCGACTCGGCGGTCGGTGTCGTAGGTGACGGTGGCCGCGCCCTCGTACACCTTCTTCTGCTGGTCCTCGGGGAGTTCGGCCGCGCCCGGGAGCACGTCCTTCAACGTGGACGACGGAATGGCCCGGCAAGGATCGGGAAGGGTGCGGTACTTGCCGGGGGCCGCCGCGGCGACGGTCGCCTCGCCGGGCTTGCTGTCGGCGGCGGAGCCACCGGTTCCGGTGCTGGAACTGCAGCCGACGGCGAGCGCTGCCAGTAGCGCGGTGCCGGGTACGTACGCCATTCGTCGCACGGTCCTGGGCTCCCTTCGTGCGAAAAACGGTTGCCGCTCGATGGCGACCGGTGGACACAATGTGTATCGCACGCGCCGCTGTGAATGCCGGTCGACCGACTCATTTGCCGACCTTGGCACCGGTTTTGCACTTTCAGACTTTTCGGGGGAATCGAGGGGCTATGTCGTACGTAGAGGTGCCGGGCGCGAAGGTCCCGATCCGTATGTGGGCCGACCCGGCCTCGGTCGAGGACGTTGCGATGCAGCAGCTGCGCAACGTGGCCACCCTGCCCTGGATCAAGGGGCTCGCCGTGATGCCGGACGTCCACTTCGGCAAGGGGGCGACGGTCGGTTCGGTGATCGCGATGCACGGTGCGGTGTGTCCGGCGGCGGTGGGTGTGGACATCGGTTGTGGAATGTCCGCCGTGAAGACCTCCCTGACGGCCGATGACCTGCCGGGCGACCTGTCCCGGCTGCGGTCGAAGATCGAGCAGGCCATTCCGGTGGGCCGCGGCATGCACGACGACGCCGTGGACCCGGACCATGTGTACGGCTTCCGGGCGCCGGGCTGGGACGACTTCTGGGGGCGATTCGGCAGGGTGGCCGACGCGGTCAAGTTCCGTCAGGAACGTGCCACGAAGCAGATGGGAACGCTCGGATCGGGCAACCACTTCATCGAGTTCTGCCTCGATGAGTCCGGGGTGGTCTGGCTGATGCTGCACTCCGGATCGCGGAACATCGGCAAGGAACTGGCCGACTTCCACATCGGACAGGCGCAGAAGCTGCCGCACAACCAGGACCTGATCGATCGGGACCTGGCCGTGTTCATCGCCGACACCCCGCAGATGGCGGCGTACCGGAACGACCTGTTCTGGGCGCAGGAGTACGCGAAGTACAACCGCGCCATCATGATGGCGCTCTTCCAGAACGTCGTCCGCAAGGAGTTCAAGAAGGCCAAGGTCACCTTCGAACCGGTCATCTCCTGCCACCACAACTATGTGGCGGAGGAGCGTTACGAGGGCATGGACCTGCTGGTCACGCGGAAGGGCGCGATCCGTGCGGGTTCTGGTGACTTCGGGATCATCCCGGGCTCGATGGGCACCGGCTCGTACATCGTGAAGGGCCTCGGGAATGAGAAGTCCTTCAACTCGGCCTCGCACGGCGCCGGCCGGAAGATGAGCCGGAACGCCGCGAAGCGGCGCTTCTCGACGCGTGATCTGGAGGACCAGACGCGGGGCGTGGAGTGCCGCAAGGACTCCGGCGTCGTGGACGAGATTCCGGCTGCGTACAAGCCGATCGAGCGGGTCATCGAGCAGCAGCGGGACCTGGTGGAGGTCGTCGCCAAGCTCAAGCAGGTCGTGTGCGTGAAGGGCTGAGCCCCTCACTCACGGTTGGACGGAGGCCTCCGGGCGGCAGGACCTCTGAACGGGAGAGCCTCGGACGCGGGTGGTGCGTCCGGGGCTCCTCGGCGTCCGGCTGCGCGGCGGGTGTCCGCGTCCGGCTGTGCGGTGTCCGCGGCGATCGGGGCTTCGGTGCGGTCGGGCGGTCAGGTGGTGCGGTGGACCTTGGAGTTGGATGCCTGGGCGCGGGGCCGGACCACCAGGAGGTCGATGTTCACGTGGCTGGGGCGGGTGACGGCCCAGGTGATGGTGTCGGCCACGTCGTCGGCGGTGAGCGGGGCCTCGACGCCCGCGTACACCTTTGCCGCCTTCTCGGTGTCGCCGCGGAAACGGGTGGTGGCGAACCCCTCCGTCTTGACCATGCCGGGGGCCACCTCGATGACGCGGACCGGGGTGCCGACGATCTCCAGTCGGAGCGTCTCGGCCAGGACGTGCTCGCCGTGCTTGGCGGCCACGTAGCCGCCGCCGCCCTCGTAGGTGGAGAGGCCCGCAGTGGAGGAGAGGATCACGACCGTGCCGTCCCCGCCCGCGGTGAGGGCGGGGAGCAGAGCCTGGGTGACGTTGAGCGTGCCGATGACGTTCGTCTCGTACATCTGGCGCCAGTCGGCGGGGTCGCCGGTGGCGACGGGGTCGGCGCCGAGTGCGCCGCCCGCGTTGTTGACGAGGACGGCGAGGGTACGGAACGCCGTGGCGAACTCGTCCACGGCGTCGCGGTCGGTGACATCCAGGGCGTAGGCCGTTGCCTGGTGGCCCGCCTCGTTGATCTCGGCGGCGAGCGCCTCGATGCGGTCCTTGCGGCGGGCGGTCAGAACCACGCGGTAGCCGGCGGCGGCCAGCTGTCGGGCGGTCGCGGCGCCGATGCCGCTGCTCGCTCCGGTGATGACGGCGATCGGGGTGGCAGCCATGGCGGACTCCTCGGGCAGCTGATCGGTACGGGGCCAGGATAGGCAGGCGGGAGGTCAGTGATTGCGGGGGGCGTACATGATCACGGCCATTCCCGTCAGGCAGACCAGCGCACCGATCACGTCCCAGCGGTCGGGGCGGTAGCCGTCGGCGACCATGCCCCAGGCGATCGAGCCCGCGACGAAGACGCCGCCGTACGCCGCGAGGATGCGGCCGAACTCGGCGTCAGGCTGCAGCGTGGCGACAAAGCCGTAGGCCCCGAGCGCGATGACGCCCGCGCCGATCCAGATCCAGCCGCGGTGCTCACGCACGCCCTGCCAGACGAGCCAGGCACCGCCGATCTCGAAGAGCGCGGCGACGACGAACAGAGCGACGGAGCGGGCGATGACCATGGGCGAAGCCTGTCATGGGGCGAGGAGCATGGGGGACTGGCCTACGCGCTGCAGGTCAAGGGCGGGATGACGCGCACGCCGCAAGCGCCGAGCCTCATCGGCCGGCCTACGGCGGGCTCGGCAAGCCACAGCGGCGACCCCGACAGCCGACCCTGCAGAAATACATACACGGCCCCGCGATGCCTCTTCCGACCCCGTCGCGACGGGCTGTGCCCCGCATCAAAGGCCCCGGAGCGCGTTGCTGCTCGCCCGGCCCGACCCTTGCGAGTCCGTGAGGGGGGCGATGCGGAGGCACGCCGAACCGGTCGATATATATGGATAATTCGGTGCTATCTGTATCTTCGGGGCATGGTAGTGATGCGTAGAGCTGCGCCGGTGGTGCCCGCCGCCTCGGTGGCGGCGACGGCTGCGGTCGTCGTGACGGCTGTGGTGCTCGGGTTGGGGTTGGGCGGCGCGGCTGCGGCGGCCGGGGGTGTTGCGCCCGAGGGTGATGCGCCTGGCGGCGCTGTACCCGCCGGCGTTGCGTCGGGTGGCGTCGGACGTGCCGGCGTTGCGTACGGGGCCATCGCGCCGGAGGCGGATGTGTCGCTCCACGGACACGTCTCGCTGTGGGGTACGGGGCTCGGGGTCTGGGTGCAGAGCCGGAACCACGGCCCGTCGAACCTGCCGGGTGTCACCGTGAGGGTGCGGACGTCGGTGCCGCTCTCCGGGCGGCAGGAACTTTCCGAGGGCTGTCTGCAGGCCGACCGGCTGACCGTGCTGTGCCGGACGGGTGCGCTGCGCGCGGATGCGGGGGAGGGGCGGCAGCTCGCCCTCGAACTGCAGTTGGCGGGGCGGCCGGACGAGGTCGTTGTCCGCGTCGACACCGTGTGGAACGGTGGCGCGACCGACCGGAACCCGAAGAACAACGACCATGAGGTGCTGGCTCCGGCCACCGGGGACGAGTACGTGTTCTGACTCGCGCCGACCTGTGGTGCGGGCGTCGCGGGTGCGGGGCGCGTGCTCATCGGGTGAGTGCGGCCTGCAGGGCGACCGGGTCGGCGTGGTCGCTCGCCCAGGCGATGTAGCCGTCGGGGCGGACGAGCTGGGGCCGGGCGGCCCTCGCCGCCTCGCAGATCCTGGGGATGGCGCTCGCACGTCACGTCCTGCGGTTCCCGCCCGCGGTCTCGATGTCTCGCGAGGAGGTGATCGCCTGGCTCGCACCCACCATCCAGCGCTGTCTGACCGCCGAGCAGCCGTAGCGCGCAGGCGGGGGCGCGGGCGGCGCAGGCGTGTGGGACGTGACGTCGCGGTGCGGGGCGGGGTGCGTTGTGGTGCCGGGCCGGTGACGCGCAATGCCCGGCAGTATCCGCTTCGTAGACTTTCCGCATGCCGCAGAAGTCCTCGGCCCGGCGCGGTGCGCTGATGGCCGAACTGACCGTCGAGTCGCGCCGCTACATGGCCGCGTACGCCCTCTTCAACCAGGCCGTCGCGGACCATCTGCGGCTTCACCCGACCGATCTGCAGTGCCTCAATCTGCTCGGTCTGGAAACGGTGCCGGTCACCACGGGCCGTATCGCGGAGCTGACCGGGCTCACGACGGGTTCGGCGACCCGGCTGGTCGACCGGCTGGAGCGGGGCGGCTATGTGACGCGCGAGCGTGACACGGTCGACCGGCGGCGGGTGCTCGTCGCGACCGTGCCGGAGCGGATGGCGGAGATCGGCGCGGTGTGGGAGCGGCTGGGCGGGGCGTGGGCGGCCATGTTCGAGGCGTACGACGACGACGAAGTGGCCCTGCTCATCGCCCATATGCGGCGAACGGTCGAGCTGGGTGCGCAGCAGGTCGCGGCGTTGCGGGAGTCCGGCCCGTCAGTCTCCGGTCCCGGTGGTGCCGGTGGTGCCGGTGACCCCGGAAGCCCCTGAAGCCCCGGGGATCGCGAAGGCTCCGGGCGGGATTGACGGTTCGCCGCGCCGGTGTTTCCTTCAGGCGGCGTCCGGTGGCGTGGGCGCGAAGTCGCGGAGTGCCTTCGTGACGATCGCGTCCAGGTGGGTGTGATGGGCACCCCGCCAGTAGACGCGGTCGCACTCCGTGCACTGTGCGAAGACGTCGTACGAGCGCCGGGTGCCGTGTTCCAGCTGGTCGCTGACGGAGTCCTTGTCGGCCGCCTTCAGCGGCCCGTTGCAGGCGGTGCACCTGGTCCAGGGCGCCAGGCTCGGTGTGAACCGCTCCAGCACGTCCCGCAGTTGGTCCTCGGGGCGGTCGCTGTAGATGTACGCCCCGGCCCAGATTTCCCGCCGGTGCAGCAGCCCGCGGTCCCGGGAGAGCAGTACGCGGCGCTCTTCCGCCGACCGGGTGGCCAGCGCGGCATCGCCGATGTCCTCGCTCTCGTACGCCGCATCGACACCCAGCAGCCGCAGGCGCCGGGCGAGCGTGCCGAGGTGGACGTCGAGCAGGAAGCGCAGGGGTGCGCCCGGGACGCGCTGGGGGCGTTCCACGGCGCGCACCTCGACCAGCTCACCCGCCCCCGGGATGTGCGAGACGGTTACGGGACGGCCGTCGACCAGGATCTGTCCGGCCTCGGTGAGCGGGATACCGAGCGACTCCACGACATGGCCGAGCGTGGAGAAGCCGTCGGTGGCCACGGTCGAGCGTCCCCGGCGGCGTTCATGGGCGACGAAGAGTCGCAGCTCGGGGGCGACTTCGAGATGGATCTCCGGTCCGTTCACCTCGTCAGGATGTCATCGGGCGGGGCGCCTCGGCCAGGGAATTCGGTGCCGGACGCGTCGCCCGGATGCGCTGCCGGGGCCTCGGCTCAGGCGTCGGGTCCCGGGAGACGCGGGCCGCAGGGGGTGCGAAGCGCAGCGGTATGGGCTCAGGGGCGAAAGGCGGCTGCGTTTTCCTCGGCCCAGGTGGCGAAGGTGCGGGCCGGGTGGCCGGTCAGCTTCTCCGCGTCGCCGGTGACCTCGGCCGGTGTGCCGTCCGTGGCGGCCGCGTAGGCGAGCAGGGCATCGGCGACCGACTCCGGGACGAAGGGCGCCACCGACTCCTTCCAGGCCGCCCCGGTCACGGTGTTGATGGTGATGGGATGCCCGGATGCCGCCGCCAGCAGGCCGACCTGTTCAGCAGCTGTGAGTGATTCGGGCCCGGTCAGGTGGTACGCCGCGCCCTGCAGCAGAGGGTCGGTGAGAACGGTCAGGGCCGCCTCGGCGATATCCGTCCCATGGATCGGGCTGGTGTGACCGAGGGGGTGGGGAAGATCGACGGAGCCGCGGGTCCGCACCGACTCCGCCCACCGGTACGCGTTGCTCGCGAAGGCGCCCGGTCGGAGCAGTGTCGCCGTGAGGGGCGAGGCCGTCAGGGCCTGTTCCACCGCGTGGTGGGAGGCGGCGATCGGGTTGTCGTGGGCGTCCGGGGCGAGGACGGAACTGGAGGAGAGCAGCACGATGTGGCCGACCCCGGCGGTTTCGGCCGCGGAGAGGAAGGCGTCGATCGCGGACGCCTCGGCATAGAGGAAGACGGAGCCGATCCCGTCGAGAGCGGTCGCGAACGTGGCTGGATCGCCGAGATCGAGGGCTACGACCGGTACACCGGCGGGCAGGCGGCCGGGCCCCGCGGAGGGCCCCTCGGTGTGCTGTCGGGTGAGTTCTTCGGGGTTGCGTGAGGCGGCGCGTACGGCGTGGCCGTTCCGGCGCAGGAGAGAAGTGAGCGTGGCGCCGACGCGTCCACGGCATCCGGTGACGAGAGTGGGCACGGGTGAGTCTCCTCCGAGATGTCGTTACCTGTGACACGCATAAGCTGTGCGACGCAGATAAATATCCTCAAGGAGGCATCGCTCGTCAAACGTTTTCCGCCGGTCTCCGGAACAGGCTCCGGGACGTTCTGGTGCGTGGTGACGTCCCCGCCCGCGCCCCGGTCGCCCTCGTGCGCTGAGCGGCCCGGCGCCTACAGTTCCCGCATGAAGATCCTCGACCTCGAACCCGGCGATGCCCGACTGGCCGCAGACGCGCTTCCCGTCCTGCGTGAACTGCGTCCGCACCTCACCGAGAACCTCTTTCGTGAGGTGTACGAGAGGGGGTACGCGCAGGGGCTCCGGTTCAGTGCCGCCTACGACGACGAGGGCATCTGCGTGGGCGTAGCCGGTTGGCGCGTCGTCGACAACACCAGCCAGATCCGGATGCTCTACGTCGACGATCTGGTCACCGCGAAGGGCGCCCGTTCCACCGGCGTCGGCCGTCGGCTTCTCGGGCACCTCGAAGAACGGGCCAGGGAGGCCGGCTGTCTGCACCTCAATCTGGACTCGGGCACGCAGCGCGTCGAAGCCCACCGCTTCTATCTGCGGGAACGGCTGAACATCGTCGCGTTCAACTTCGACAAGGCCCTTGATTTGGAGTGACTCGATCCGGTCCCGAGGTCAGCTCGTCCCGTCCGGGGTGAGATCCAGCCGCCAGTCGTTCGTCAGCAGCACATGGCCGGGCGGGTACTCGAAGTCGCAGGTGCCGATCAGGGCGAAGCCCGCCTTGCGGCACACGGCGTTCGACGCGCCGTTGTCGACGGACGGATAGGCGTGCAGACAGCGGTGCCTGCGCTCGGCGCGGGCCTGCTCCACGACGGCTTTCGTGGCGGCCGTCGCGATGCCCAGGCCCTGGTGCCCCGGGAGGACGGCCCACCCCGTCTCGTACACCTTCCGGCCGTGCCAGGTCCGCTCCCAGAAGCCGATGGTGCCCACGGCCTCGTCCTGGCCGGTCAGGGCGATGCGGAACATCCTGCCCCCGCCCGTCCGGTCCGCGCTCATCGCCACATAGCGCTCGTGGCGCGCTATGAGCTGCTCCTCCGACTCGGGGCCGCCGAGATGGGCCATCAGTTCCGGTGCGTTGGCACGGCGGAGCAGCTCCAGGTCGGCGTCCGACCAGGCCTCGATCCGTACGGACGATGAAGCGGTGCGTTCCATGCCGAAACTGTAGGACGCGGCACTGACACTCGGGCGGCTCCTTCGGCGGTCGGGCGGCAGACTCGGTGGTCGAGGGGTCGAGAGGGTCGAGGAGTCGAGGGGGCTGACTCGGCGGTCGGAGGGTCGACTCGGTGGTCGATCGGTTCTGTCGGCAGCCGTCCGGGGGCCGGTGGCCCCGACTGTCCTCGTACCGCTGCAAGACCAGGTTCACGGACGGGTGCGGCACCAGATGGGAGGCGTAAGGCTCCCGCAGGTCCCAGTCGATGAGCCAGTAGTGCTCCAGGTACGGCCGCAGTTCGGGGCAGGGCTCATGGCGGCGGAATCGCACCTGCGTGAAGAGTTCGGAGGCGTCGACGATGCCCCGGGTGTCACGTCGCGGACCAGCCATGACGGCGATCCTAATAAGGCGCGCGGAACTCATCGGCGAGTCGCTGGAAACGGTCGTCGGCCGGCCCGTTCCCGTGGTGGGGCGGAGCCCTGTCCCGTACCGGACGGGGCGCCGTGCCGCCCGGTCGGAGTCAGTCCGGGCCCGCGTAGGGATCGGGTCCGGGACGGCCGTACGTGTCGGGGACGACGGCGACCGGGCAGGGCGCGTAGTGCAGCATCGCGTGGTTCACCGGGCCCAGGTGAAGGCCGTGCCGGCCGCCGGTCCGCCGTGTGCCCACGACCAGCAGTTCGGCACCCTCGGCGGCTTCGAGCAATTCCTGGTGAGCCGGACCCTGTACCACCGAGCGGTGGATGGCCACGTCGGGGGAGTCGGTGCGGTCCAGCCCCGCCAGGACGTCTTCGAGGTGCTCCTCGGCCCGCAGTCGGTGCGCGGCAGCAGGGGAGCCCGAGAGGAGCGGATGACTCATGGCCTCGTGGGCGGGGCAGCGCCAGGCCCGTACGGCGATCAGCTCGCCGTTGCGCGCTGCCGCCTGGCCGAGGGCGAAGACGGCGGCCGCCGACGGTTTCTCGGCGTCGCTGATCCCGACGACGACGCGGCCCGACTGCGGCGGCGTGCTCGGCGTCCGCGCCGGGACCACCACGACCGGGCAGTGGGAACGGTCGGCGAGCGCGAGGCTGACGGACCCCAGGAGCATCCCGGCGATCCGGCCCCGGCCACGGGAGCCGAGGACGATCAGGGCTGCCTCGCGGCTCTCCCTGACGAGCGCGGCCACCGGGTCCTCGGGCTGCACCTCGGTCACCACGGACAGCTCGGGGTCGAGCCGTTGCGCGCGTTCCCGGGCGGCGGCGACAAGATGTTCGGCCAGGATCTGCTCGGTGGGGCGCTCGGTGTCGGAGTCGGGGCGCAGGCCTTCGTAGCGCTCCCACAGCGACGCGTGGACGACGCGCAGGGGAAGCCGTGAGCGTGCCGCTTGGGCGGCCGCCCAGTCGAGGGCGCGCAGGCTGCCCTCCGATCCGTCCACTCCGACGACTACGGGGAGCGGCATCGCCCCCACCGCCTTCCGTGCTGAGTGCTCGCTCCACCGCGGGCTCGGGCGCATCGTTCCGGCGCACGCCGGGGCGTTTCTACGGATCGATCGTCAGCACGTGGTTCAACGGGCGGCGCGGTGTGCGCGGTCCCGTGGGCCCGTATCCCATGCGGACGATCATCTGTGCGTACCCCGTGCCGAAGACCGGGTCGCGCAGGAGCCATCGCAGGTCCGGCCATTCGACGGGCTGCGTGGCGAACGAGGTGGAGACATGGTGGATCGTGGCGGTGAGCAGAACGCGCTCCAGCGCCTGACCGGCACGCAACCAGTCCGTGGCGTGGTCGCCCGGGGTGCTCAGCAGGGCAAGCTGCGGCTGCTTCTCGAACGGGATGCGTGCCCGGCCGGGGATCGCGCCGGTCCGGGCGAAATCGCGAGTGATCGCCCGTTCGGAGGTGTCGCGGGGGCCGAAGGCGTAGTCCGGGATTCCGTCCACGGGCGCCTCGGTCCTCGTGTTCCGGGTCCACCGCTCCTGCTCCGCCTTCCGCACCGGATCCCCGCGGTCGTATCCCTCGGCGTCCTGGATCAGTTCGACCACGGTCTCCAGATGCGGCGGGGCCAGGAACGTGAAGTCCGCGCCCTCGATACGGGCCGCTTCGGTGAAGCGCGCGCGGACGTTCTCGGGGATCACCTGTTCATCGAACGGATAGCGGCTGGTGTGCCGGTCCCGGATCGCGCGGTGGAGAGCGGCGAGGGCCCCGTCCTCGGGCCTTTGCGCGGTGTCGGGACGGATCCCGAGGCGGACGGTGGCCAGTACCGCCGGGTCCGACGGTTCGGGCAGCAGCGTGGTGACCGTGTCCAGGCCGCGGTGTGCGGCGGACACCCGCAGATTCAGCAGGGCCGCGCCACAGCCCACGTGCAGTGCGCGGTTCGCGCGGTCGGCCTCCGGTATCGCGCGGTCGAATTCCGCCAGAAGTGTGAGGGTGCGGCCTGCGCGTGTGTAGCGGAACCGCCAGGGCTGGGCGTTGTGCATGGACGGGGCGGCGCCGGCGTCGGCGACGAGGCCGGAGAGTGTCGCGTCGTCGAGTGACTGGCTGAGCATCGGAACTCCCGGAGGTCGGGAACGGTCGATGGTCTCTTCAGCATGTCAGCATGGAACAGATAGCGCCTCGGCGCTATGGGGCTTCTATCCCTTTATTGTGACCTTTTCTTGTGGCCTCGCCTGTCCTCTCATGGCCTTGCTCGTCTCCTCATGACCATGCTGGTCCGGTCCGTTTCGGCCTGACCGGGTCCGTTCATGGCTTGGCCGGTCCGCCGCCGGACTCCTGCGCCGTGGGCCGTCCCGTGGCCGGACGGAATCCACCATTCACGCCGCGCCCGTGGGCCCGAACCGTGCTGCCATGAAGGAGAGCCCCTGACGAAGGGACCGCCCGGTGATGGCAGCCGCACCGCCCCTGGCACCATGCCTGCGCTCCGTGCGGGCCGTGGTCTTCGACACCGACGGAGTGATCATCGACTCCGCCCGGCGGCACGCCGCGGCCTGGAAGAAGGCCTTCGACGCCTGCCTTTCCACCGCCACGGGCCAGCGGCCGTTCGACGACGTCGACGACTATCTGCGCTTTGTCGACGGCCGCTCGCGAAGGGACGGCGCGGCGGCGTTCCTGCGATCGAGGGGGCTGGACCTTCCCGAAGGCCGCCCCGACGATCCACCGGGAACCGGCTCGGTGTGGGCGGTCGCCGCCCGCAAGGACGAACTCTTCACGCAGAGCCTGCGCACCGGCCCGGTCGACGTCTGGCCCGGCACGGTCCGCCTCCTCGACGTGCTGCGTGCCGAGCGGGTGCCCTGCGCCGCCGTCTCCGCGTCCCGGCACGCGGCGGAACTGCTGGCGCGGGCGGGGCTCGACGACCGGTTCGACGCCGTGGTCGACGGGAACGAGGCCCGTCGGCTGCGGCTGCCCGGGAAACCGGATCCCGCGCTCTTCGTCGAAGCGGCGAGGCGTCTGCGGGTGCCGGCCGGGGACACGGCTGTGGTGGAGGACGCGCTGGCCGGGGTCGAGGCCGGGCGCCGCGGCGGTTTCGGCCTCGTGGTCGGCGTGGACCGTACGGGCGGCTCTGCCCACGCCGCCGAACTGCGCCGCCACGGCGCCGATGTCGTGGTGTCCGATCCGGGGGACCTGCTGGCGGCCGGGGGCGGCTGATGACACGGGCCTGGACCTGGTCGTACGAGGGGTACGACCCGCAGGAGGAACGGCTGCGGGAGGCGCTCTGCACACTCGGCAACGGCCGCTTCGCCTCTCGTGGGGCCGCACCCGAGACGTCCGAGGGCCCTTCGCACTACCCCGGCACCTATGGGGCGGGCTGCTACAACCGGCTGACCTCGTCGGTCCGGGGCTACCAGGTCGAGAACGAGGACCTCGTCAACCTGCCGAACTGGCTGCCGTTGTGCTACCGCATCCATCCTGCGGGCACGGCCCCCGGACCATGGCTCACCCCTGACCACCCGCACCTCGTGGAGCACGGTCAGTCACTCGATCTGCGCGGGGGCACGCTGTCCCGTCGGTCCGTCTACGAGGACGAGGCGGGCCGTCGGCTGCGGGTGGAGCAGTGCCGTCTGGTGCACATGGGCGATCCATATCTCGCCGCGCTGCACACGGTGTTCCGGGCGGAGGGATGGACGGGCGTGATCGAGGTGGAGGCGGGGATCGACGGAGACGTCCGCAACTCCGGCGTCGCGCGCTACCGGGACCTGTCGAACCGGCACCTCACCGGCTGGGTGACCGGCACGGAGGAGGACGGTGTGGTGTCGCTGCGGTGCCGGACGGTGGAGTCGGACGTCGGTGTCGCGCTGGCGGCCCGCACGCTGGCCGGGTGCGGTGGCGGAGGCGGACAGGCCCTCGGTCCCGGTCCCGGCCTCAGCCTCGACCCCCGCCCCCGCTTCCGGCAGACGGAGAAGGCGGTCTTCCGGCGGCTGGTGCTGCCGCTGAGTCCGGACTCCGATGCCGTCGTCGACAAGACGGTGGCCCTTCACACCACCCGAGACCCCGCGATCGGCGGCCCGCTGCGGGCCGCCGTCGCCGGGGTGCGGGGCGCTCCTGCCTTCTCACGTCTGCTGTCCTCGCACCAGCGGGCCTGGGCCGAGCTGTGGCGGCAGGTCCGGCTGGATGTCCCGGGTGAAGCGGGTCGCGTTCTCCGGCTGCATCTCTTCCACCTGCTGCAGACGCTCTCCCCGCACACGGCCGAACTCGACGTGGGCGTACCGGCGAGAGGGCTGCACGGTGAGGCGTACCGGGGCCATGTCTTCTGGGACGAGCTGTTCGTACTGCCGTTCCTGAACCTGCACCTTCCGGAAGTGTCCCGAGGGCTTCTCGACTACCGCTACAGGAGGCTGCCCGCGGCCTGTCGCGCGGCACAGGAGGCGGGCAGAGCCGGGGCGATGTACCCCTGGCAGAGCGCCGACGACGGACGTGAGGAGACCCAGGAACTCCATCTCAATCCGCACTCCGGGCGCTGGCTGCCCGACCGTTCGCGGCTGCAGCACCATGTCGGCTCGGCCGTCGCGTACAACGTGTGGCAGTACTGCCAGGCCGCCGGGGACACGGAGTACCTGCACTCCAACGGCGCGGAAATGCTGGTGCAGATCGCCAGGTTCTGGGCGGACAGCGCCGAGTGGGATCAGTCACTGGCCCGGTACCGCATCCGCGGTGTCGTCGGGCCGGACGAGTACCACGACGCCTATCCGGACACCGGGGCCGCGGGCATCGACGACAACACGTACACGAATGTGACGGCGGCCTGGGTGCTGGCACGTGCGACGGAGCTGTACCGCACCCTGCCCGAGGCGCGGCGACGGCAGCTGCTCGACGGGATCCGACTCGGCCGCGACGAACCGGAACACTGGGAGGACATCTCCCGCCGACTGTATGTGCCGTACCACCGGGGTGTCATCAGCCAGTTCGCCGGTTACGGGGAACTGGCCGAGCTCGACTGGGA
Source organism: Streptomyces sp. NPDC047515 (assembly GCF_040643055.1). Taxonomy (NCBI): domain Bacteria; kingdom Bacillati; phylum Actinomycetota; class Actinomycetes; order Kitasatosporales; family Streptomycetaceae; genus Streptomyces; species Streptomyces sp. NPDC047515. The sequence continues at coordinate 219,925 of NZ_JBEYTM010000006.1, read as the reverse complement.
GGGCTATCGGAGGCGGTACGAGGACATCCGGCGGCTCGACCGCGTCCTGGAGGCGGAAGGCGACACCGTCAACCGCTACCAGGCGTCCAAACAGGCCGATGTGCTGATGCTCGGCTACCTCTTCTCGCCGCAGGAACTGGCAGGCCTCTTCCGGCGGCTCGGGCATGTGCTGGACGACGACATCTGGCGCGCCACCGTCGACTACTACCTCGCGCGTACGAGCCACGGCTCCACGCTCAGCTCCCTGGTCCACGCGTGGGTGCTGGCCCGAGCGCACCGCGAGGAGGCGTGGAAGTACTGCGAGGAGGCGCTGACCGGGGACGTGGCCGACATCCAGGGCGGCACCACCGAGGAAGGCATCCATCTGGGGGCGATGGCGGGCACCCTCGATTTCGTGCAGCGCGGGATGACGGGGCTGGAGACCCGCGACCGCGCACTGTGGCTCGCGCCTGCCACGCTGCCCCAGCTCTCGAAATTCGGGGTGCGCGTAAGATTCCGCCGGCACTGGGACGTGGACCTGCGCTTCCGCGCCCAGCGCGTCCGGATCGCCGTACCCGACTCGAACCACCCAGCCGTCCGGGTCGTGCTGGGAGGCCACACCCATGTGATCACCCCGGGCACGGCCCGATGGCTCGATCTGCCCCCGGCCGGGCACGGCTCCTTCCCGCCGGGCCACGCGAGGTGCGACTGCCCCGCCCCGTGGCTGCCGGCCTGAACGATCCTCCCGCGATCCCGGCCGCCGGTGGACGGGGCGCCCGTGAGACGTCGCTCGGGCAGCCGCCGCTGCGGTTCGTCAGTGCCCGACACTTGAGGATTCGAGGTGGGGCCGGGACCCTCGCCGAACACGCAGGCGATCATTTCTTCGGCGTGCTGTCCGAGACTTGCTGTCCGAGGTCTGCTGTCCGAGGTCTGCTGTCCGAGACGTGCTGGGTGATCGCAGCGCGATCCGGTGCTTCGGTGGGCCGGGCCGGGCCGGACGGTCGAGACCGACCCGGGGGCTTGTGTGATGACCGTCACCCAGGTTTCTTCGGGTTCGGTGTCGTCCGAACACGGGGTGCCGGGCGTATGCCCGGTAGAACGAAGAGATCCAGGAGCTGTTTTTGACCGTCGAGGAGTTCGAAGAGTTCTACGCGCAAACAGCTGCCCGGCTGACCGGGCAGCTGTTTGTGATGCTCGGCGACCAGCACGAGGCGCAGGACGTGGTGCAGGAAGCTTTCGTCAAGGGCTGGAACCGACGGCGTCAGCTCGACCGCGACGGGCAGCCCGAGGCGTGGATCCGCACGGTCGCCTGGCGCCTGGCGGTGAGTCGGTGGCGCGGTCGGCGCCGTACGGCGGACGCCTGGCAGCGCAGCGGTGCCCCACCCCATGTGGAGGCGCCCGGCCCGGATTCGGTGACCTTCGTGGAAGTGCTTCGGGATCTTCCGCCCAAACAGCGCCGCACGCTGGCCTTGCACTACGTATGCGATCTGACCGTCGAACAGATCGCCGCGGAGACCGGTCTGGCGGCCAGCACCGTCAAGACGCATCTCGCCCGGGGACGGGCCACGCTCTCGCACCGTCTGCAGGATCCGCGTACCGAGGAGGGGCCCTGTGTCTGAACCCCACGACCCGTTGCGGTCACTGTTCAAGGAAGCCGCCGCCGCGGGCCAGTCCCGCGCCCATTCTGCTCCGCCCTCGTTCATCACCGAGCGCGGGGAGCGAGTGCACAGGCGCCGGATCCTCGCACTGGCTGTCGGAGCCTGCCTGGTCTTCTCCGGCGCGGGCGCGGCCGCGGCCTCACTGCTGCCCGAGAGCCCGGACACCTCCGTCCCGGCCACGACCCCCTCCACGCCCCGGCCCTCTCCTGCGTCCTCCCTGCCCGACTCGCCCCGCACCAGCCCGCCGCCGACGGGCCTTCCCTCCTCCGGTCGGAATGCATCGGAGACTCCGGCCTTCCCCGGCTGGAGCGCATCGGAGACTCCGGCCTTCCCCGGCTGGAGCGCATCGGAGACTCCGGCCTTCCCCGGCCGGAGCGCATCGGGGACACCGACCTTCCCCGGTTCGAGCCCGTCGCGGGCATCGACCACACCCACGCCGAGCAACAGCTCGCCCGGCTGACCTCCATGCCTTCCGCGCCCCAGCGGCGCCTGCCCGGCCGGTCCGGCACGCGCACATCCGACCCAGGAGACCCTGTTGTGAGCCTTTCCTCCTTTCATCGGCAGCGCGAGCGCCCGCCCAGCCCCACCGGGGCCGCTTCCGGGCAAGCGCCCCATGAGGCCCCGTCGTCGCAGGACGCGAGCTTCCTCGACCGGTTGCTGCTCCGGCTCAAGCCCGTCGACCGCGAGGTGCTGTGGCTGTACCTGATGACCCGGGCAGGTATCTGGGTCACCGCCTACTGCACCCGCTGGCTGTTCGCCGATGACCGCCAGGCCCACCACCCGGCCTCGTTCTTCTCCCCGTGGCAGCGGTGGGACTGGTGGCACTACCTGCACATAGCCCAGGACGGCTACTTCCCGGGAGGGAGCGGCCCCTGGACGTCCGGCTGGGACAACAGAGAAGCCTTCTTCCCCGGCTTCCCGCTCCTGTTGCGGGCCGTCCACGCCGTCGTCCCGAGCTGGCCCGCGGCAGGTGCGCTGATCTCCTTCGTCGCCGGTGGCGTCGCCGTACTGGCCCTGGCCCGGATCGCCCGGCTGCATCTGCCGCGGGACGCGGGGCAGCGTGCGGCCCTGTTCTTCCTGCTCTCCCCGTGCGCGGTCTTCCTGGCCGCCGGGTACACCGAAGCGCTCTTCCTCGCCCTGGCTCTGCCGGCCTGGTTGGCGGCCCAGCGCCTCAACTGGCCGCTCGCGGCCGTTCTGACCTGCCTGGCCACCACCGTCCGTGTCAGCGGCCTCTTCCTCGCCGCGGCCGTAGCGGTCCACTTCCTGGTCACCGCCCGCACCTTTGCCCAGTGGCGCGCTCTTCCCTGGCTGGCGCTGCCCGCCCTCCCGCCCCTTCTCCACAGCTGGTACCTGCACACGCACACCGGTGACTGGATGGCCTGGAAGCATGCCGAGGAGCGCGGCTGGTACCGCGACTTCCACGCCCCCTGGGAAGCCTGGCAGAACACCTGGCACGCCGCGTTCGGGCATACCCAGTCCACCGGGTACGCCCTGATGTTCCAGGCCGAGCTCCTCGCCATGCTGGTCGGCGTCGGTCTGTGCGTCCTGCTGCTCCGGCGGCGTCGCTGGGCCGAGGCCGTGTACATCGGCCTCAGTCTGTGGGCCCTGGGCACTTCGTACTGGTACACCTCCATCCCCCGCGCGACCCTGTTGTGGTGGCCGCTGTGGACCGGCCTCGCCGCCTGGAGCCTGCGAAGCCCCCGTATCAAGACCGCCTATCTCACCGTCGTGGCACCGGTGATGACGGTCTTGGCCGTCACGTTTCTCTCGGGACGCTGGGCGGGCTGACCCTCACCCCGCCGAAGGGGCGCTCCGACCGACACGGGATCGCATCGCGGATCTCGTCGTGGTTCCTGCCGTGGGTCGCCATGAGTGCGGAATTGGCATATGCCAATTGGTAACTTCTGTTTCCGTGATCGGGGTTCGGTAACTAGAGTTGTCAGCATGACGCGAACTCAGGCCACCGACGCCGAAGTGGCAGTCCTGGAGAAGGCCCTCTATGACGCCCTGACCCCTCTCGCCTCGGCCATGCGCGCCCGCGAGACCGGACGTCCCGCGCAGCACATGTGGGATGCGGACCCCATCGACGTGACGCTGTCGATCCTCTATTGCTGGAAGGTGGTGGACGAGACGGTCGAGCGGCTGACGGCGAATGCCGCGCGGACCGCCGGCTCCTACGGCGCGAGCTACGAGCAGATGGGAGCTGCCTGGGGGATAACCAGGCAGGGTGCCCGCAAGAAGTGGCCCGGCGCGATCAGCAGGCCGACGGCCGCCGAGCCGGAGCCGAGCACGGTCGTGCTGTTCGGCGGTTCCGCCGAGTTGTACTGGGAGCCGTCGTTGAGCGGCTGGCGGTGGACCGGGCAGGGGGCCGACGGAACACACGGCGAAACCGACGGCTCGCTTTCCTTCGACGCGAAGGAAGAGGCCGCGGCCCACGCGGGCGCCTTCCTGAAGGAACATCTCGTCGAGCGGTCCTAGCCGCGCGCTCCGGCTCGCGGCGGGACACGGGGTGGGACGTCGGTGCGGACGACGCGCAGTGCCGATGCCGCGGCGCCCAAGCCGGCGGGCGAACATGGTGGCCGCGATGAGGACGACGGTGACGGCGTCGCGCACCAGGCGCAGGGTCTCCACCGATCTCGCTCAGAGGCTGCCCGACAGGCTCTCAGGCGGCGGAGCACGGGGGACGGTGCCGGGGCACCCGTTGCCACGCTGTCAGTCGTGCAGGCCGCCGAGCAGGCGCAGGGCGGTCAGGCTCGGCAGGAAGCAGTACTCGCCTCCTCGGGTGACGACGAACCGCGGCAGTGGGGCAAGCCGTCGGCGCAGCGGCCGACGGGGAATGGTGAAGCCGGCGGAGCCGTCGTGGGATCCGGTGACGGGGTCCTTGGCGTCATTCGCGCCGAAGAAGACGCCGTCGTTCAGCCATTGCGACTGGACGAACTCGAACTGCCGCCCCGGATGCGCGCCGATGAACGCGAACATGAGGCCGCGCTCGGCCCCGTCGTCCTCCAGCACACCCTCGGGGAGCGGCGGACCGTAGACCGCGCCGCGCCGGATCATGCGGTGCAGTCGCACCTCTCCCGCCACCGCGGCGTCGCGGGGGTTGGCCCGGCGGATGTGGCAGCCGCCGGGCGTGTTGAAACCCGCCGGATCGTCGCTCTCATAAAGGAAGGTGTTACGGCGGTGCGGGTCGACGCCGAGCGCGGGATCGTCGTGCTGCGGGGCCAGCGCCAAGGGGGCACCGCTGCGCCAGCGCCCCATGATCTTCGCGGCGACCAGCTCTTCGTCCTGAGGTCCGGTGGAGTTGTCCTTCAGATAGCACCGGAACTCGGCGACGTTCTGATGGAGCTTGCGGAAGACCGCGTAACTGCCGTTGCGTCCCAGCGCGGTCGGCTGCGGGCTCTGGATGCCGCCGATCTCGTCCCGGTAGCCGAGGACGAACTCACCGGCCTTCAGCGGCACTTCCAACTGGTTGGATCCCGGTATGCCGCTGCCTTCGACGGCCGGATGGCTGACCCCGTCGCGATAGCCGAAATGCTCGGTCTCGGTGGGAAGTGCGTAGCAGTCCTGCCGCCATATCGCCGTCACGCCGGAAAGCCCATCGTACGCGGGGCGGGCGCGGTCGACGGCCGCTTCCAGCCGCGCGGGGTCGGGCGCGACCACCGTGAACACCACATGACCACCGGGGCTGCCCAGCGGCGCTTCCCAGTGCTCCGGGCTGCTCTCGCCCACATCGCCCAGCGCTTTGGCGCGGGCCGCCATCCCCTGCCGGAACTCCCAGGCGAACGTGTCCAGCGAGGCGCGCGGTACCCCCAGCGCCTCCAGGCCGCAACAGGTGACGGCCACGCTCACCCAGGTGTCCCCCAAAGGGCTGACCGGGTCCGCCGCGGAGGTCACCGCCGCACTCGCCCGCCGCATCAACTCCCGTCCGGGATCCCGGTCATCGATGCGGAAGGCGAGATAAGTCGCCGCGTACGGCGTCGGCCGGGGACTGAGAACCCCACGCTGGATGTCGTCGAGCTCCAGCGTGACGTCCGTGTGCCCGCTCACGGTTGACCTCCCGGGCCCTACTTGGAGACGAGGTTGCGCCAGAAGTTCCGCAGGCTTTCGTCCCCGCCGAACAAGGAGCTGAAGATCGTCGAGTCCGCCAGCAGCAGGTCGGCCGCGCGGTCACCGCCGGGAGGCATCCACAGGAACATGTTGAACTCCGTGTTGCCGGCCTCGGTGAACGGATGCGGCCTGGACATGTCGATCGGCTGCCTGGCCAGCACGCGGACGACGTCCGGCTCGTCGGTCGTCACGTCGTAGTGCGGCAGATGCATGTGGAAGTTGAAGTTCGTCACCCCGTCCAGCCAGCCCTTCGGGTCCAGGTCCCCGACCGTGGACAGAGGAGCGATCCGGCTGCCCTCGCGTGTCGCCGGGCGCAGCCCGTACCGGTTCATGACCGGCACCCCGAGGCCCTGCATCAAGTCCCTGACGTAGGTGGCGAATCGCTGCTGCCGGGGCACCAGCGGATCGCCGTGATGGCGGTACTCCATCTCGCGGACCGACAGGTCGTCCGAGGCGCCGACGTCGTGGTGCGGGCCCAGGACGAGACAGGCGCCTTCCCGGGCGAGGAACGCCCGCAGGGCCTCGATCTCCCCGGGCCGGGCCTCCTGCTCGGTGACCGTGTGGTCCAGCCCGAACACGAACATGACGTCCGTGTCGTCGAGCACCCGCTCGTCGAGTGGGGTGTGGAAACCCGCCTGGTCGATGCGCTGATACACCGGGACGGGGTGCCCCGTGACCTCCTCGACGAACTCCTGGAACGGCACCCATGCCCAGAAGAACAGCTCCAGTGACCCCGCGATGCCCTGCTGGAACCGATACGGATCCGACCACTTGGGGTCCTCGTAGGCCGGCCATGTCACCCGCCTGACCTCGGTCATCGTGGAGAAGCGGTTGTCCAGCTCGGCCGTGTTGCGGCCGGCCTCGGCCGGATAGCTCCACGAGACGTAGATGCTCACCCGCCGCCTACCAGGGGTGTACTCCCGTGGAATGTGCCTCTGGTTGTACGTGCGCGCGGTCTTGACCTCGCTCATTTCGATCGTCCCACTGATCGTCTCACTGCATCTGGTCGAGCATCTCCGACAGGGCGCTCTTGACCTGCAGAGCCTTCTTGATCTCGTCCGACGTCACGTACGGATACTCTCCGTACTCGATGAAGCTCGGACAGTGGTGCTGCCGTACGAATCGGACGAACGCCTCAGGGTTCGTCCGCCAGTCCTCGGGAAACCCTTCGAGATTCTCGAAAGCGGTGCTGACGCCGGCTTTGGAGAACAGCGCGACGGCGTCCTCCGTGTACTTGTCGAAGTCGGTGTCGAAGATGCCTTGGTACATGAAGCGCGTGTCGTCGTCGAAGAGGACCCAGCGCAGATAGTGCAGCTTCAACGGCGCGAGAAGATACGCATCCTGCTCCAGCGCCTCGGCCAGGGCACGGCCGTACTCCCGCATCGCGTCGGCCCTGCCCGGTTTGACCTTCGCCACGATGGTGAATCCGTAACAGGCCGGAGTTCTCGGAAAGACGGGGCCGTACTTCCCCTGTTCCAGATGGTCGGTCTCCTTGGGGATGACGACGGCCTGCGGCTTGATCTGCATGTCCGCTCCTCTCCGCGTTCCAGAGGTGGGGAGGGACCCACTTCCAGCTTTGCACCCGATGCCGGGGTGTGCCTGCTGGGCGGGAGGGAGCCGACGGCTCAGGTGCCGACCACGGAATCCGGGCGGTTTGCGCGGCACGGCTGTGAGAGACCACCGGCGTACGGCGGCTGAGCAACGCCGCTGATCGACCTTTCGGACCGCGGCGACGGACGACGTCAGTGCGTCAGGGTGACCTTGAGGAGCACGATGAGCAGGCCGAGCACCAGGTTGACCGCCCCGGCGGCCACCACCACGCGGCCCGTGGCCCCCGAGCGCAGAGCGGCGACCGAGGCCCAGCCGACCTGACCGGCCAGCGCGACGCCCAGGGCCAGCCACAACGCCCCTTCCGGGCCGAGGCCCAGCAGAGGGGTGACGGCGACTGCCACGGCCGGTGGGACGGCCGCCTTGACGATGGGCCACTCGGCCATGCACACCCGCCGGATCTCTCTCCCGTCCAGAGGCGCGTACATGATGCGCTCCCCGAGCAGCCGGGTGAGCACATGGGCGGCCCAGAACACCACCCCGGTGCCCAGCAGTAGGAGAACGAGTTCCAGCCGTGGGAAATATCCGACCGATCCGGCCCCGACCACCACCGAGGCGGCGAGCAGCGAGCCGTACACGGCGCCCGTGTAATCACGCCGCTCCGGGGCGTCCACGTGCGAACCCTGTGCGGGAGGCCGACCGTCCATGATTCCAGTGTGGGCACGCCTGTTGTGCGCCGCACGGTCACAGATTCTCCGGCGTCCGGACGCGTACGGTCGCCTGTCGGCCACCTCCCTGGGCATGGGCGGGGGCGGGACTCGAAAGTCCCGCCCGCACCCAGCGAAACCTCAGGTCAGGGCCAGACCAGGCAGTACGCCTGGTGCCCCGCGTCGTGCAGCCGGTGGGAGAAGTCCTGCCACTCGTGCAGCAGTTGGTAGACGTTGAACGCGTCGCGCGGGCCGCCCCGGTCCGGGACCGTGGACCAGATGAAGGCCGCGGCGCCCACCGACTCCTCGCCCACGCCGCGCAGCGGGTCGACGACCGTCATCGGAAGCTTGACCACCGCGTAGTCGGGGTGCAGCACGACGAGTTCCAGCGGGGGGACCTTGTGCAGGGGTATGCCCTGGATGCCGGTGAGGACCATCGCCGCGACCGTCTCCGGCTTGATCTTGGTGAACATGCCGCCCATGCCCAGTTCGTCGCCGCCGAGTTCCTCGGGACGCATCGAAATGGGCACGCGTGCGGCCGTGGCCCCGTCCGGGGCCCCGAAGTACTTGTAGGTCACCCCCACCCGGCCACCACTCCTGCTTCCGGCTCCGCCACCCTGCGCACCACTGACCTGTCTGCCTTGTCTGCGCTCCGCCTCACGCCGGTGCCGACCCCGCCGGGCAGGCTCGGGCCCCAGGTCGTCGGTCCCTTCGCCCACTCCGCCACCGCGATGCATATCTCATCCACCCGACTACTACTGAGGAGACGCAGCCCCCGCCGCGCAACCCGATCATCGTGTCAGTGACCTCCCCCGCGGGCGTGCGGTGAAACACCTGCCCGCAAGACCGTCCGTGACCCGGGCGCCATGGCGTGTGTGAGCTTTTCCCCTGGAAGTCACCAGTTTCGCAGACGTGAGGGGGCTGACGCCCGGTCGCTGCGGGACGGATGTGCTCGCGGGGCTTTCAGCGGCCGGGATCTTCCGCTCCCGACCGCTCGGGAGGGCTGTCCTACCCTGGGGAGGTCACTAGCCCCCGGAGTCGGAGAAGTCGCAGGTCATGACCGAACTGCCTTATCGATATGAAGCCCCAGTTTCGCAGACGCTTTTCGACCGCGCGTCCCTCGTGACGCCCGGCGGCGTGAATTCTCCCGTCCGTGCCTTCCGGGCCGTGGGCGGTACGCCCCGCTTCATGGTGTCCGGTACCGGTCCCTACCTCACCGATGCCGACGGCCGGGAGTATGTCGACCTCGTGTGCTCGTGGGGACCGATGATCCTCGGTCACTCCCACCCCGAGGTCATCGCCGCGGTCCAGGAGGCTGTGGCCCGCGGCACCTCGTTCGGTACGCCCGGTGAGGGCGAGGTGGCGCTCGCCGAGGAGATCGTGGCCCGGGTCGAGCCCGTGGAGCAGGTGCGACTGGTGTCGTCCGGCACCGAGGCGACCATGTCCGCGATCCGTCTCGCCCGCGGGTTCACCGGCCGCGCCAAGGTGGTGAAGTTCGCCGGCTGCTACCACGGCCACGTCGACGCGCTGCTCGCCGCCGCCGGGTCCGGGGTCGCGACCTTCGGCCTTCCCGACACCCCGGGCGTCACCGGCGCGCAGGCCGGCGACACGATCGTGCTTCCGTACAACGACCTGGAGGCCGTGCGGGAGGCGTTCGCCGCCCAGCCCGGCGAGATCGCCTGTGTGATCACCGAGGCGTCGCCCGGCAACATGGGTGTCGTACCGCCGCTGGACGGTTTCAACGCCGGGCTCAAGGAGCTCTGTGCCGCCAACGGCGCGCTCTACATCTCCGACGAGGTCATGACCGGATTCCGTACCTCGAAGGCCGGCTGGTTCGGCGTCGACGGAGTGCGGCCCGACCTGATGACCTTCGGCAAGGTCATGGGCGGCGGCTTCCCGGCCGCGGCCTTCGGCGGGCGCGCGGACGTGATGGCGCACCTCGCCCCGGCCGGCCCCGTCTACCAGGCGGGCACCCTCTCCGGCAATCCGATCGCCACCGCCGCCGGCCTCGCCCAGCTGCGGCTGCTCGACGACGCGGCGTACGCGAAGGTGGACGCGGTCTCCGCGGAGATCCGCGGCCTGGTCGGCGAGGCGCTGGCCAAGGAGGGCGTGGCGCACGTCGTGCAGGCGGCGAGCAACATGTTCTCCGTCTTCTTCACCGACCGGCCGGTGCGGAACTACGAGGACGCCAAGCAGCAGGAAGCTTTCCGCTTCACCGCCTTCTTCCACTCGCTGCTGTCGCGGGGCGTCTACCTGCCGCCGTCCGCCTTCGAGTCCTGGTTCGTCTCCACCGCGCACGACACGCAGGCCGTCGAGCGCATCGCCGCCGCCCTGCCCGCCGCCGCCCGCGCCGCTTCGGAGGCCACCGCATGAGCGAGAACAGAAGCGCCAAGGACATCACCGTCGTCCATCTGATGCGGCACGGAGAGGTGCACAACCCGGAGGGCGTGCTCTACGGACGCCGTCCCGGCTACCACCTCTCCGAGCTCGGCCGGCAGATGGCCGACCGGGTCGCCGAGCACCTGGAGGGCCGTGACATCACCCATGTCGTCGCCTCCCCGCTGGAGCGAGCCCAGGAGACGGCCACACCGATCGCCAAGTCGCACGGCCTCGACCTGGCCACCGACGAACGGCTCATCGAGGCCGCCAACGTCTTCGAGGGCAAGACCTTCGGCGTCGGCGACGGGGCGCTGCGCAAGCCGGACAACTGGAAGCACCTGACGAATCCGTTCCGGCCGTCGTGGGGCGAGCCGTACATCGAGCAGGTCGTCCGGATGGTGGGCGCCCTGGACGCCGCGCGCGACGCGGCCCGCGGTCACGAGGCGGTGTGCGTCAGCCACCAGCTGCCGATCTGGATCGTGCGGAGCTTCGTGGAGCGGCGGCGGCTGTGGCACGACCCGCGCAAGCGGCAGTGCACGCTCGCGTCGCTGACCAGCTTCACGTACCAGGGCGACAAGATCGTCTCGGTCGGGTACACGGAGCCGGCGCGTGATCTGGTGCCCGCGCATCTGCGGGCGGGGGCGAAGCCGGTGAAGGGGAAGTCGAAGGCGTTCGGCGCGTAACGCGCCCTTGGCCGACGGGGGGCGCGGTATGCGTCCCCCCGGCCCGGGTGCGGTGTGCCGCACCCCGGTCCTCCCCGCCTGACTGGCCCTCACCGGTTTTTCTGGGGCCGGCCCCCCGCCGTTCCTCCGCGCCTGACCGGCCTTTCCGGCCCTCACCGGTCCGCCGCGGCCGGCCCCGCCGGTCCACGGCCCCGCCGACCCTCCGCATCTGACCGGCCTTCCGGTCCCCGCCGGCCCTCCGCGGCCCGACCCTCACCGGTCCGCCGTGCCCGGCCCTCACCGCTTCCGCGCCCGGCCCTCACCGCTTCCGCGCCCGGCCCCTCACCGCTGCCGCGCCCGGCCCTCGCCGGTACGCCGCCGGCCCCGGTCTTCCCTTGCCGTGCTGTCCTCGATCGCCGGACGGGCGTGATCCTTCCGCCCCTCCGGCGCTCGTGCTGCCGTGACGGGACCGGTGCCGCATGACCTGGGGTCGATGACAGCGCGGCCAGGGGTCGAGGACAGAGCGGAACTCGTACCGCCCCCGGGTGAGCTATCAGTCATACGTTCGTGCGCGTACTGGTCTGGTCACGCAAAGAAACATGTGCTAGATCGCGGAACCCCCGAGTTGATTCCATCATCTAAGCGTTCGGCAGTTTGTATGGACTTGAGATAAAACGACCGCAGATGGGGAACGCATGCGCGAGATCAGTCGAAGGGGCTTGCTCGGAGCCGGGCTCGGGGTCGCGGCCACGATCGGTCTTGCGGGTTGTAGTTCCTTCGATACCGGCCGGACGGGGGAGGACACGGGGACCGCGGGGGAGAAGGGTGCCGACGGGCACACCCGGGGGACCGGACCCGCGAAGAAGGACGTCCGGGAGATCGGGGACGGTTCCACCGCCGACACCGGGAAGCAGCCGCACCAGCCTTCGGCGCCGGTTCCGCTCGAACCCGGGCAGACGCCGCCGCAGTTCGTGATCTTCTCCTGGGACGGGGCGGGCGAGGTCGGCAACGGGCTCTTCCCGCGTTTTCTGGAACTCGCCAGGAATCACGACGCGGCGATGACCTTCTTCCTCTCCGGCCTGTATCTGCTTCCCGAGTCGAAGAAATCCATGTACCGGCCGCCCAACAACCCGATCGGCGCTTCCGACATCGGTTATCTGACCGATGACCACATCAAGGAGACGCTGAAGAACGTCCGTCAGGCCTGGCTCGACGGACATGAGATCGGCACTCACTTCAACGGGCATTTCTGCGGCGGCTCCGGATCGGTCGCGAACTGGTCGCCCGCCCAGTGGCGGAGCGAAATCGATCAGGCGGTCTCCTTCGTCACCGAATGGCGCACCAACACCGGCTGGACCGACCTCGATCCGCTGCCGTTCGACTACCGCAAGGAACTGGTCGGCGGTCGCACTCCCTGTCTGCTCGGCCAGGACAATCTGCTGCCCACGGCGAGCAAGCTGGGCTGGCGCTACGACGCCAGCTCGCCCGGCGGCACCCAGGTGTGGCCCCAGAAGCGCCAGGGCGTCTGGGATCTGCCACTGCAGGGCATGCCGTTCCCGGGGCACACCTTCGAAGTCCTTTCGATGGACTACAACATCCTCGCCAACCAGTCGCAGAATTCGACCAAGGGCATGCCCTCGCGCTATCCGGGCTGGCGGGAGCAGGCCGCCAAGTCGTATCTCGCCGGTTTCGACCGCGCGTACACGACGAATCGCGCGCCCTTCTACATCGGAAACCACTTCGAGGAGTGGAACGGCGGCATCTATATGGACGCGGTCGAGGAAGCGCTCAAGAAAATCGCCGGGAAGCCGGATGTGCGGCTCGTCTCCTTCAAGCAGTTCGTCGACTGGCTCGACGTCCAGACGCCGGCCGTGCTCGACAAGCTCCGCACACTGGGCGTCGGACAGTCACCCGAAGGCGGCTGGAACGCCTTCTTTAAACAGGCCTGACAACGGGCTTTACGGGCATTGAGGGGGGTGCCCGAGATCGCCGGAACCGCCATGCGAAACTTTTCACATGAGCTATGGCCGGGCACCTCGACGCCGCTTCACCCTGCTCGCCGCCCCCGCTGCGGTCGTCGCACTCGCACTCACGCTGACGGCGTGCGGTGGCGACGACAACAAGGCGGGCGGCGGCGGCAATACGAACTTCGTCACGGGCAGTGGCGGAATCTCCACCGTGGCCAAGGGCGAGCGCAAGGCCGCCCCGAAGCTCGACGGCGAGACCCTCGACGGCAAGCAGCTCGACGTCGCCGACTACAAGGGCAAGGTCGTCGTGCTGAACATGTGGGGCTCGTGGTGCGGGCCCTGCCGTCTGGAGGCCCAGTACTTCGCGAGGGTGGCGAAGGAGACGAAGGACAAGGACGTCCAGTTCGTCGGGATCAACACGCGCGATGCCCAGAAGGGTCCCGCGCAGAGCTTCGAGAAGGACTACGGGGTCCCCTACCCGAGCCTTTTCGACCCGACCGGCAAGCTCATGCTCCGCTTCCCCAAGGGCACGCTGCGTCCGCAGGGCATTCCGTCGACCGTGGTCCTGGACCGGGACGGGAAGATCGCCGCCCGTTCCCTGGCCGCGCTCGACTCCGACCAGCTGCACAAGATGATCGACCCGCTGATCGCGGAGAAGTGATTCCGTGCTCACCCTCGCCGCCGTCGCGGGCCAGAACGAGACCGTGATGAGCGGGGCACTGCTCGTCGCCCTGCCCCTCGCCGTACTCGGCGGACTCGTCTCGTTCTTCTCGCCGTGCGTCCTGCCGCTCGTGCCCGGCTATCTCTCGTACGTCACGGGTGTGAGCGGCACCGACTTGGCGCAGGCCAGGCGAGGGCGGATGGTCGCGGGCGCCTCCCTCTTCGTGCTCGGCTTCACCGCCGTGTTCGTCTCCGGCGGCGCGCTCTTCGGCTTCTTCGGACAGACCCTCCAGGAGCACAGCGGAACGCTCTCCAAGATCCTCGGCGTGCTGATGATCCTGATGGGGATCTTCTTCATGGGCCTCATGCCGTGGATGACGCAGCGCGAATTCCGTATCCACAAGCGGCCGGTGACCGGGCTGGTGGGCGCACCGCTGCTGGGCGCCCTCTTCGGGATCGGCTGGACCCCGTGCCTCGGCCCGACGCTCAGCTCGGTGAGCATCCTCGCGGTGCAGCAGGGCACCGCCGGGCGCGGGGCGATACTGACCGTCGCGTACTGCCTCGGGCTCGGCCTGCCCTTCGTGCTCGCGGCGGTCGCCTTCCGCAAGGCACTCGGCGCCTTCGGTTGGGTCAAACGCCACTACGCATGGGTTATGCGGATCGGCGGCGTCATGATGATCGCGACCGGCCTGCTCCTGCTCACCGGCGTGTGGGACACCATGATGCAGGAATTGCAGGGCTGGTCCAACGGCTTCACGGTGGGGATCTGAGTTCCATGAGCAACACCAAGTCCAACCCGGCCCCGCAGCGCGAGCACCGCGACGAGCGGGAGGTCCGGGACGAACAGGACCGGGAGAACGCCCGCGAACTCGGTGCGGCCGGCTCCCAGCTCTCCACCGCCCCGCGCGAGGAGGCCCTGGCCGATCTGCCGGCCATGGGCGTCATCGGCTGGGCCCGCTGGTTCTGGCGGCAGCTCACCTCGATGCGGGTCGCGCTGATCCTGCTCTTCCTGCTGTCGCTCGGCGCCATCCCCGGCTCGCTGATCCCGCAGAACAGCGTGGACGAAATGAAGGTGCGGACCTTCAAGGACGCCCACACCATCGTCAGTCCGATCTACGAGAAGCTCCAGTTCTTCGACGTCTACAGCTCGGTGTGGTTCTCCGCGATCTACATCCTGCTGTTCATCTCGCTCATCGGCTGCATCGTCCCGCGCACCGGCCAGTTCGTCGGCCAGCTGCGCAGCCGGCCGCCGGGCGCTCCCAAGCGCCTGACCCGGCTGCCCGCGTACACCACCTGGCGCACCGAGGCCGAGCCCGAGCAGGTCCGCGAGGCCGCGCTCGGCATGATGCGCAGCCGCCGCTACCGCGCGCACACCGTGGGAGACGCGGTCGCCGCCGAGAAGGGCTATCTGCGCGAGGCCGGGAACCTGGTCTTCCATATCGCTCTGATCGTGATGCTGGTGGCCTTCGCCTTCGGGCAGCTCTTCAAGTCCGAGGGCGGCAAGCTGGTCGTCGAGGGCGACGGCTTCTCCAACACACAGACCCAGTACGACAACTTCAAGTCCGGTTCGCTGTTCGACCCGGACTCGCTCGCCCCGTTCAGCTTCAAGCTCGACAAGTTCATCGGTACGTATGAGCGCAGCGGCCCCCAGATCGGTACGCCCCGGACCTACGAGGCCCATGTGACGTACGAGGCGGGCGCCTACGGCAAGCCGCAGAAGACCGTCATCAAGGTCAATGAGCCGCTGGTCATCGACGGCACCAAGGTCTACCTCAACGCGCACGGCTACGCCCCCGTCGTCTCCGTCAAGGACGCGAGCGGCAAGGAGGTCTACCGGAACGCCGTGCCGCTGCTGCCCATCGACAACAACGTCACCTCGACCGGTGCGATCAAGGTGATGGACGGCTACCGCGACAAGAACGGCAAGAAGACCCAGCTGGGCTTCCAGGCCTTCTTCGTGCCGACCTTCGCGGGCAACGGCAAGGGCACGATGTTCTCGCAGTTCCCCGCTGCCGACATGCCCGTCCTGGCCCTCAACGGCTACTACGGCAGCCTCGGCGTCGACTCCGGACTGCCGCAGAACGTGTACCAGCTGGACAAGTCCAAGATGAAGGCGTTCAAGGACAGCAAGGGCGATCCGCTCAAGCAGCGCCTGGCGGTCGGCGACACGATGAAGCTCCCCGACGGAGCCGGCTCGATCACCTTCGAGGGTGTCGAGGAGTGGGCCAGCTTCCAGATCTCCAAGCAGCCCGCCAGCGGCTGGGCGCTCACCGGAGCCATCGCCGCGATCGCCGGACTCGCGGGCTCGCTGTTCATCCAGCGGCGCCGGGTCTGGGTGCGGGCCGTGCGCGGTGCGGACGGTGTCACCGTCGTCGAAATGGCGGGTCTCGGCCGCAGCGAGTCCGCGAAGCTGCCCGAGGAGCTGGCCGATCTCGCGGTCACGCTCAACGACGTGGCGCCCACGGCGCCCGGCTCTGACACCGACCCCGGATCCGATGCCGGTTCCGTCGGAGAATCCCCCGTAGAACCTGCCGAAGGGGCTGAGAAGTGAATCTCGCCGCCGCAACCAACGAGAACCTGGCGCACACCAGCAATGTGCTGATCTATTCGTCGATGGCCGTCTACACCCTGGCCTTCTTCGCGCACATCGCGGAATGGGTGTTCGGCAGCCGCAGCAAGGTCGGCCGCACCGCCGCCGCGCTGACCGGGGCCGATGCCGGGGCCGACGCCTCGGTGAAGGTGCAGGTCGCACAGAAGGGCGGCGGCACCGCCGTACTCGACCGCCCGAAGATCGTCACCCGCTCCGCGGCCGGTTCCCGCGACGTCCCGGACGGGCCCGGCGCGGCCGGCGGTACGTTCAAGGGCGATCTGTACGGACGCATGGCGATCTCCATGACCGTGCTCGCCTTCCTGGTTCAGGTCGGCGGGGTGCTCGCGCGTGCGCTCTCCGTGCAGCGTGCCCCCTGGGGCAACATGTACGAGTTCTCCATCACCTTCTCCACGGTGGCGGTCGGCGCCTACCTGATCCTGCTCGCGCTGAAGAAGAACGTCCGCTGGATGGGGCTGCTCCTGGTCACCACCGTCCTGCTGGACCTCGGCATCGCGACCACGGTCCTCTACACCTCCAGCGACCAGCTGGTGCCCGCACTGCACTCGTACTGGCTGTGGATCCACGTCTCCACCGCCATCATCTGCGGTGCCGTCTTCTACATCGGCGCGGTCGCCACCCTGCTCTACCTCTTCCGCGACAGCTACGAGAGCAAGCTCGCCAACGGCGGGCAGCCCGGCTCGTTCGCCCAGTCCGTGCTCTCCCGGTTGCCCGCCGCCTCGACGCTCGACAAGTTCTCGTACCGCGTCAACGCCGCCGTCTTCCCGCTGTGGACGTTCACGATCATCGCGGGCGCCATCTGGGCGGGCGACGCGTGGGGCCGCTACTGGGGCTGGGACCCCAAGGAGGTCTGGTCCTTCATCACCTGGGTCGCGTACGCCTGCTACCTGCACGCCCGCGCCACCGCCGGCTGGAAGGGCCGCAAGGCCGCCTACCTGGCACTGATCGCCTTCGGCTGCTGGCTCTTCAACTACTACGGCGTCAACATCTTCGTCACCGGCAAGCATTCCTACGCGGGCGTCTGACCGGCGCTTCGTCCGTACGGGTGCGGATCGGACACCGCCGGGCCACGCTGGAACCATGACCGATGCGACCCCCGTCATCGAGCGTGGCACCAGCGAGACCCACGGTGACCAGCACACCCTGCGATTCACGCTGCGGCTGCCCCACCCCGTTCCGCGGGTGTGGGCAGCCGTTGCCAGTTCCGAGGGTCTGTCCGGCTGGCTCGCCGCCGCCGACCCGTTCGAAGCGCGCATCGGTGGAGCCGTCACGCTGCGCTGGCTGAACACCGACCAGGACGGAAACGCCTCGGTCGCCTCCGGCACCGTCACCGCCTGGGACATCGAGCGCGTCGCCGAATACACCCTCGAAGGACTCCACGGCCGTATCCGCTTCCACCTGGAGCCACCGCGCGGCGACCATGTGCTGCTGCGCTTCACCAACGAGTTCCGGGGCGACGACGCGCTGCGGCTGGACTGCCTCGCCGGCTGGCACGACCATTTCCAGTACCTCGTGGACGCGCTCGACGGCTACCCCGCCGACTGGTCCAAGTGGACCCCGGTCCGGTGGGCGGGGCTGCGCGAGGAGTACGCCGCGCCCGAGCGCTGACACGGCGTCACCGCATCACGGTGCCGAGGACGGCGGCAGGCACTTCGGGTCCGGCGGGGTGCCCTGCGGCCAGGCGATCGTCACGAACCGCTGACTGGCGTCCTCCGGCGCCAGCTCCACCACCGGCACCGCCTTGTTGTAAGGGTTTCCGTGGTTGTCCAGGCAGATCCAGCCGCTGGCCCCCGACACCCGCAGCGACCCCTTCACCCGTGGCCACTGCTCGCCCACGTCCGCGGGCTGCGGCAGCCGCTTGCCCTCCGGGGTCGCCTGCCGGATGCCGTGCACCGCCAGCGACATCGCGTCGTACGCGATGATGACCTGGCCGTCGGTCAGCTCCTGGTGACCGGTCGGACCGACCGGGCCCACGGGCTTCTTCCCGATCGTGGCCAACAGATCCAGCAGGCTCCGGTAGTCCGCCGGGGAGCCGCCCGTCGCCGCCCCGCCCTTCGCCGCCGCCCAGGCGTCCGGGTGCGCCAGCGAGGCGTAGCGGACCGTCACCTTGCGGCGCAGCGCGCCCCGGTCGAGCTTCTTGTCGCTGCCGAGGTACGAACCCTCGTCGCCGGTCAGGATCGTGAACGGGCGGCTCTGGCAACCCCGGGCCCCGAGCGCGTTGATGAACTGCCGCAGCTGGGTGTGGCGTCCGGCGAAGAACACCGTCTCCGCGTCCGTGTCGCAGATGAGGTGGGTGATCTGCTGGAACGTATTGGCCGTGGTGCCCTCGTCGTTCGGGTCCTTGCGCGAGGTGAACAGCTGCGGCTCGTAACGCGTGCCCCTCGTCAGCGAGGTGAACGCGGCCCGCAGCGTGTCCGTGTAGTGGTCGCCGGTACGGGTGTCCTGCACCAGCAGCGCCTTGTCCGCCTTCACCTTCCCGAAGTGCGCCAGCGCCCGCGCCTCGTCCCGGTTGGTCGGCGCCACCCGCGCCAGACCGGGGAACGGATCGCCGGCCGGTCCGTTGGCGATGTCGTCGGCGGTGATCGTGGTACCGACGACCGCGATGTGCGCGGAGGTCAGCTCCTCGATGGCCGAGCTGACCTCCGGACTGCTGGTGGCGACCCCGGACACGGCCCGCAGATGGTCCGGGGCCCCGGTCATCTTCTTCAGCCGGTCCACCGTCGGCCGCCACAACAGGTTGTTCTTCCCCGTGTTGGCGAGCACCAGCCGGATCTTCGGCACCTGATCGTTCGACAGATGATTGGCCCGGTACTGCTCGGCGAAGGCGCCCTGCAGCTCGCGCTGCATCTTCGTCTGCATGGCCTCGTCCGTCGACGTCAGCG
Organism: Streptomyces sp. NPDC047515; assembly: GCF_040643055.1. Taxonomy (NCBI): domain Bacteria; kingdom Bacillati; phylum Actinomycetota; class Actinomycetes; order Kitasatosporales; family Streptomycetaceae; genus Streptomyces; species Streptomyces sp. NPDC047515. Next base: position 200,768 of record NZ_JBEYTM010000006.1, on the reverse strand, counting down.
GCAGCAGCAGGGCGACCGTCGCGTAGCGGCCGGGCTTCAGGGTGTCGTTCTCCCGGGAGATGGCCGCGGCTACCTCGGTCAGCTTCGGCCGGCCGAAGTCGTAGGCGTCGCCGGAGACGCCCACGCACTCGTCGCTGCCCTGCGGCCGCTCCACCCCCGGCGCGCACGAGCGGTCCTCGGGAGCGGTGAGCCGGCCGATGCCGTACCAGCCGGATGTGACGACCAGGGCGCCCACCACCACGCTGGTGACGACCTTCTGCCGCGCCGTGTACCAGAGGCGATATCGCAGTGGATTACGCATGTGCACCACCGTCCCCCCGTCGCTGCCCGCTTCCGCCCGTGTCCGGTCCGTCCGTGCCCGACGCCCCCGGCGGCATGGAGAGCGGCCGCCAGGCCCCGATGTCCCGCGGCCAGTGCGTCGCCGCGTCCCACAGCACGCTGTTGCCCGTCGGATGCCTGCCGGACAGCTGTCGCAGCTCGTGCGCCATCTTGTCGATCACCTCTTCGTCCGGCAGGGTCAGCGGATCGGACAGCAGCCATACGGCGTGCAGCAGCCGGCGCAGCTGCAGCTGGAGCTCCACGGCCCGCTCGCCGAGCCCGGCGAGCCCCGTCTCCCCGTCCGGCAGCGAAGCGGACGCCTCCCGGCCGAGCGCGACCGCCCGCCGGGGATCGGGACCGGTGTAACCGGGCGGACGTGGATACGGGGCCGAGGCGATGAACCGCAGCGAGCCGAGCCACGCCGTCACGTCCGGCTCGGTGAACCGTTCGCGCAGATGCGTCACACCGTCCCTCGTCCTGCCCAGCACCAGTTCCTGGTGCAGCCGGTGCGGGACGCTCGGGCAGCGACCCCCGGGCGCGTACGCCGTGCGCAGCGTCTCGTGCACCGCACGCCATACCGCGTAGTACGGATGGTCGTCGTCCTGGAACCGCAGCCGGTGCAGCAGCAGCGCGCGCAGCAGCGGATCGGCGACGAAGTGGTCCGGTCCGACCGGCCAGTCCTGCGCCCGCAGCACATCGCGCACCCGCAACGCCACGTCGCCCTCCAGCGACCGGCCGCGCAGCCGGGCCGTGGCCAGCAGCCGCGCCGACTCCTCGCCGTGCGCGGCGGCCAGCACACTCAGTACGTCGAGCTGTTGCCCCGGCAGCAGCCGCGCCAGCAATTCGTCCGCCACCCGCACCGGCGCCCGGTCCTCGCGCAGCTCCACCGTGCGGTCCAACAGCGTCCCCGGCACCAGCGAGCCGGGCACCAGCGAGCCGGGCACCAGCGAGCCCGGTCGCGGCGTGCCCGCGTGGGACGAGCCCGGCGCCAACGCCTCGCCCGCCGCCTGGGCCAGCAACGCCACGCCCAGCGGGCGCCCGCCCGTCAGCCGGTGCACCCCGCGTGCCAGGCCGGCCGGGGCGCGCCCCACCGGATCATGCCGGTCGAACGCCGCCTGCACATGGGCCGGGCCCAGCGCGGTGAGCTCCACGGCCAGGATCCCGGACGTCACCTCCGACCCGCGGACCCAGTGCGAACCGTGCGCCACCTCGGGCAGTCGTCGGCGCACCGCATGGCTCAGCCCCTCATGACCACGGGCGCGCGAGGAGGCGAACACGGCGATCTGATCCCGCACCCCGGAGGCCCGCTGCCGCAACACCGGCTCGACCAGCTGCCGGCCCAGCCGCGTGTGCGCGTTGTCCAGCAGCAGCACCGGGCGGCCCCGGCGGGCACCGCGCGCCAGCCCCCCGTACGCCCGCACCAGGTCCGCGACCAGCGCGAGCACCAGGTGATCCTCGGCCCGGCGGCGCAGATCGCCACCGCGCTCGAAATCGACCGCCAGCTGCCGCAGCCCGATCCGTCCGCTGCCGCCCGCGTGCGGATAGCTCCCGTACCAGTCCGCCGAACGCCGCTGGAACCGGCTGAACGACTCCTCCAGCACCGTCTCGATCGTGGCCTCGGCGACCATCCCGGCCAGCGGCACGACAGAGTCGAAGGCGCTCGCCGCCAGCTTCGTCAGCACCTTGGTGACCCAGCCCGTCGCCGCGTCCCCCCGCGTGTCGACGGTCGCCAGCACCGGGCCGAGCGACTGCAGGTCCCGCTGCGCCCGCGTCTCGTCCTCCCGCGTCCAGGAGATCGAGGCGACCGCCACCAGGCCGAGGCTCAGCCGGGGAAACTGCACCGGCCGCGCGGCACGCACCTTCGCGGTCAGCTGGGTGGCGAGCTCCGGCAGCGCCGCGGTGACCGGGGTCCAGCCGGGCCCCGGGTCCGCGGGCGGTACGACTGCCTCGCAGTCGACCAGGGCGACCGGGGTGATCTCCCGGTACAGATGGCGCAGTTGCTTGAGCACGGCCGTCTTGCCCATGCCGCGGCCTCCGGTCAGCACGGCGACCGGCGGATCGTCGCGGTGCTCGTAGGAGACCCCGGCGGAGCCGTACGGAGTGAGACCTGTCAGACGCGCCGCAAGTCCGTCGTTGCCGAAGATCGCCTCGCGCCCGTACAGCTCTCTCTCCACAGCACCCCCCAGCGCCGATGCCCGATCCGATCTGTCACATCGTCAACACCAGGGTATCGGGAGGGTGTTGGAGCAAGGGGAAGATTTTCGAACGATCGGTGTCAAGGGGACGGTCCGAGCCACCGGGGCCCGCCGCCGCGACAGCCCGGCGCGCGGACGGAGGCCGGCGCGGTGCCGGTGCGGGGCGCGAACGACGACGGCCACCGCGTGTCGGGCGACAGGCGGTGGCCGTGCGTGGCGTGCGGTGGCCGCAGCGGGTGGCCGGAGGCCGGACCCTCCGGGTCACATCGCGGGCGGTGCCGACTCCTCCGGTCCCGACTCGCGCTCGCGGCGCTTGAGTTCCTCCTCGCGGCGGCGCAGATCCGCCTCCCAGTCCTTGAGGAGCGACTCGTCCTTCTTGTTCTCTTCCTTCAGCGCGTTCAGGAACTCCGGATTGTCGTCCGGCGCCACCCACTGCGAGCGGTGATTGCGGTGCCATTCCGACGGTGTACGTCCCCCGGCGGGCGCCTCGCGCAGCTTGCCGGCGGCCAGCCAGACGACCGGGCCGACGATCCAGAACAGCAGGATGATGAAGACCCAGGCGATCTTCGGCAGGTGCTTGGCCTCGTCCTCGGGGGTGTTCAGGCAGTCGATGAACGCGTAGATCGTCAGCGCCAGAGGCAGGAGAAAGATCAGGGCCCGGAACATGATGGAAAGGTCCCCCTGCGGAGAGATGGCGGGGCTTGTCCCGCCCCGGTGACGGGCCCAGAGTAGCCGGTGTCAATGACGTCCCACGGCGAGCAGGTGGGAACCGGCGGCCGGCAGGTCGGGGTACGGCTCAGCCGTACGGGCCGCGGCCGGCGCGGAGGCGAACATCCGCGATTCGGTGAGGGACTCCCCGGTGTGCTGCTCGGTCGCTTTCAGCAGGGCCCAGGCGGGGCCCTCGACGCCGTACACCCGGGTGTCGGTGAGGCCCGCCCACCCATTTCGGCCTCCCGTTCGGGGCCGGTGGGGAAGTACGCCTCGGTGAACCCCTTCTCACCGTCGTGCGAACCGATGGCCAGGACGCGGCCGAGTGGGCGCGACCGTGTTCCGTGAAGGGCGCCGAGGTGGGGCACCCCAGGTGATCGGCAGCGGTGATGACAAACTGGACGGCATGGCTTACGACGATCTTCGTTCCCTCCTCCGGGCCCTGGAGCGCGAGGGCGAGCTCAAGCGCATCAAGGCCGAGGTCGACCCGTATCTGGAGGTCGGCGAGATCGTCGACCGGGTGAACAAGGCGGGTGGGCCCGCGTTGCTCTTCGAGAACGTCAAGGGGTCCTCGATGCCCCTGGCCATGAACGTCTTCGGGACCGACAAACGGCTGCTCAAGGCGCTCGGCCTGAAGTCGTACGCGGATATCAGCGACAAGATCGGCGGGCTGCTCAAGCCGGAGCTGCCGCACGGCTTCGTCGGGGTGCGGGAGGCCTTCGGGAAGCTCGGCTCGATGGTGCATGTGCCGCCGAGGAAGGTGAAGTCCGAGAGCGCGCCCGTGCAGGAGGTCGTGCTCACCGGCGACGACGTGGATCTGGACCGGCTGCCCGCGCTCTTCACCTGGCCCGAGGACGGGGGCTCGTTCTTCAACCTGGGGCTCACGCACACCAAGCACCCGGAGACCGGTGTACGGAATCTGGGGCTGTACCGGCTCCAGCGTCACGACCGGCGCACCATCGGGATGCACTGGCAGATCCACAAGGACAGCCGCAACCACTACCAGGTCGCCGCGAAGCGCGGGGAGCGGCTGCCGGTCGCCATCGCGTTCGGGGCGCCGCCGGCGGTGACGTACGCGTCCACCGCGCCGCTGCCCGGGGACATCGACGAGTACCTCTTGGCCGGGTTCATCCAGGGCAAGCGGATCGAGATGGTCGACTGCAAGACCGTGCCGCTGCAGGTCCCGGCGCAGGCGGAGGTCGTCATCGAGGGGTGGCTGGAGCCCGGGAAGATGCTTCCCGAGGGGCCCTTCGGGGATCACACCGGCTTCTACACGCCGCAGGAACCGTTCCCCGCACTGACCATCGACTGCGTGACCATGCGGAAGCGCCCGCTGCTGCAGTCGATCGTGGTGGGCCGGCCGCCGACCGAGGACGGGCCGCTGGGGCGGGCCACCGAGCGGTTCTTCCTGCCGCTCCTCAAGATCATCGTGCCGGACATCGTGGACTACCACCTGCCGGAGGCGGGCGGCTTCCACAACTGCGCGATCGTCTCGATCGACAAGAAGTACCCGAAGCACGCCCAGAAGGTGATGAGCGCCGTCTGGGGCGCGCACATGATGTCGCTGACCAAGCTGATCGTGGTCGTGGACTCCGACTGCGACGTCCACGATCTGCACGAGGTGGCGTGGCGGGCGCTCGGCAATACGGACTACGCGCGGGACCTGACCGTCACCGAGGGGCCCGTCGATCATCTCGATCACGCCTCCTACCAGCAGTTCTGGGGTGGCAAGGCGGGTATCGACGCGACGAAGAAGTGGCCCGAGGAGGGCTACACCCGGGACGGGGGCTGGCCGGACATGGTCGAGTCCGACCCTCAGACGGCGGCGAAGGTCGACCGCCGGTGGAAGGAATACGGACTGTGAGCGCCGCCGAAGCAGCACTGGGCTCAGGGCCCGTACGGTCGAACAGCAAGGTCAAGGCGTTTCTGCGGCTCGTGATGATCGAGCACTCGGTCTTCGCGCTGCCCTTCGCGTACATCGCCGCGCTGACCGCGATGTTCCAGGCGGACAAGTCGATCCACTGGGTCACGCTGCTGCTCGTCACCCTCGCGATGGTGGGGCTGCGGACGTTCGCGATGGCCTGCAACCGGATCATCGACCGGGAGATCGACGCCCGTAACCCGCGCACCGCGAGCCGGGAGCTGGTCACCGGCGCGGTGTCCGTGAAGTCGGCGTGGACGGGGGCGCTCGTCGCCGTCGTGGTCTTCCTCGGGGCGGCGGCCCTGCTGAACCCGCTCTGTCTGGCGCTGGCGCCGGTCGCGGTGGTGCCGATGGTGGTCTATCCGTACGGGAAGCGCTTCACCCACTACCCGCACGCCATCCTGGGGATCGCGCAGGCCATAGGGCCGATCGGCGCCTGGCTGGCGGTGACCGGCAGCTGGTCCTGGGACGCGGTGATCCTCGGTCTCGCGGTCGGGATCTGGATCGGTGGCTTCGACCTGATCTTCGGCTGCCAGGACGTCCAGGCGGACCGGGCGCACGGGGTGCTGTCGGTGCCGGCCCGGTTCGGGATTCCGGCCGCGCTGTGGGGCGCGCGGGTCTGCCACGTGGTGACGACCGGGCTGCTTGTCTGGTTCGGGCTGGCCACGGAGGCGGGGCTCTTCTACTGGATCGGCATGGTGATCGTCGCCGTCGCCTTCGTCTACGAGCACCGGGTCGTGCGTCCGCACGATCTGTCCCGGCTGAACCGCGCGTTCTTCTCGGTCAACGGCTTCATCGGCATAGCGCTGTTCGCGTGCGCGCTGCTGGATCTGCTGGTGCGGGGACTGACGGTCTGAGAGCCTGTCGGGCGGTTCCCGGACCATGGCGTCCTGGGCTCGTGCCGTCGGCCGTGTCGTCCCGGGCCGGGTCGTCGGCCCAGGACGACACGGCCTGTCGTCCCGGGCCGGGTCTTTCTAGGACATGAGCGGCCGGGCGGATGCCGGTGCGTTCCGGCGGCGGAAGACGAAGGCCGCCGCCACGCCCGCCGCCAGTCCGAACAGATGGCCCTGCCAGCTGACCGAGGTGTTGGCGGGGGAGAGTCCCAGCAGGATCGACGAGCCCCATATCGCGCCGATCACCAGGCCGACGCCGATGTCGAGCGGTCTGCGGTCCACGAAGCCGCGCACGAGCAGGTAGCCGAAGAGGCCGAAGACGAGGCCGGACGCGCCCGCCGTGTTGGAGTGGTCCGGCGCGACCAGCCAGACACCGAGGCCGTCGACCACGATGATCAGCGCGGCCACGGCCGCGAAGCGGCGGATGCCGCCCAGCGCGGCCAGGAAGCCGAAGACCAGCAGCGGCACGCTGTTGGACGCGACATGGCCGAAGCCGAAGTGGATGAAGGACGCGGGCACGACGTCCAGCAGTTCACCGGGCCGGCGCGGCTCGATCCCGTACGCGTCCAGGGAGTGGCCGGTCGCCACGTCGACGACTTCGAGGATCCAGAGGAACGCCACCCAGCCCACCATCAGCTTGGCCGCGGCCTTCGCACGCTCGCCCGTGCTCCACGCCGATGCGAATCGATCCGACGATGCGGCCACCGATGCCCCCTGCCGTTCCGTGTCGCCCCTGTTCCCCTCCTTCGAAACGCCTGAGGCACCTTACTCAGTTCCGGTTCCGCGCAGCCGGATAGGCTCGGGTGCGTGGATTCCGGGACTTCAGTGAGTCAGCAGCAGCGGCAGCCTTGGATTGTCGGGGTTTCGGGCGCTTCGGGCACCCCATTCGCCGCCGCCGTCCTGCGCGGTCTGCTGGCCGCGGGGGAGAGCGTGGACCTGGTGGTGAGCCGGGCGTCACGGCTGACGCTGCTGGACGAGACCGGGATCGCGTTCCGCGACGCGCACTGGCGGGAGGACCTGTGCGGCTGGCTGGCGCGCGGGGCGGACGGAAAGCCGCACACCTTCGACGTGGACGTCGAGGACGTACGGCACTGGGCGGCCGGTGACCTCGCGGCGGGTCCGTCCTCGGGGTCGTACCCGGCGAAGGGGATGCTGATCGTGCCCGCTTCGACGGCGTGCGTGGCCGGGGTGGCGCTCGGGCTCTCGAAGGATCTGCTCCAGCGGGCCGCGAGTGTGACGCTCAAGGAGCGGCGGAAGCTGGTCGTCGCGGTGCGGGAGACCCCGCTGAACGGGCAGACGCTGAAGCATCTGGTGAGCCTGGACGAGGCGGGCGCCGTGGTGCTGCCCGCCTCTCCGGCGTTCTACGCGGGGGCGACGCACATCCAGGATCTGGTGGACTTCGTCGCGGGGCGGGTGCTGGACGCGGCGGGGGTTCCGCACGACCTGTACCGCCGGTGGGAGGGAGAGCTCGGTGGCGGCTCTCGTGGCTCCGGGGGCTGAGCCTGTGGTCAGCGCTTCTTCGTGGCGCGCGGGTTGCGGGTCTTGTCGACCCGGCGCGCGGCGGCGGGCTGGTGGGCACGCGAGCGGTTGGCCAGGTCCTGCAGCTCGCGCATTCGGGCGTAGGCCATCTCGATCGTGTACACGGTGTTCTCACTCCTGAGGATTCGAAAGCAATTTTTGAGTGTTCGAGAAGATTTGCAGGCGATGAAGCCTGCATGCCTTAGATTCTACACGTAGACTCGCGATACTGCTGAACAATGGAAGGTTTCAGTCATATGGACGCGGTGGACAGGCAGCTCATCCAGGCCCTCAGGGAGAACGGCAGGGCCTCGTATGCCGAGCTGGGGCGGCTCGTCGGGCTCTCCGGGCCCAGCGTCACCGACCGCATCAATCGGCTGGAAACCGCCGGTGTCATCACCGGCTACCGCGCCACCGTCGACGCCGCGTCCCTGGGGCTCGGGGTCACCGCCCTGATCGGCATCTCGCTCTCCGACGCGGCCGACCACGAGGACGTGGCGCGCAGGCTGAAGGACCTCGCGGAGATCGAGGACGCCTGGTTCATCGCGGGCGACGACTCGTACATGCTCAAGGTGCGGGTCGGTGACGTGGACGGTCTGGAGAAGACGATCCGCCGGCTCAGCGGTACGAGGGGCGTCTCGCGCACGCGTACCACGATCGTGCTCTCCACCAAGTGGGAGGACCGGGTCGGGGAACTTCCCGAAGAGGCGTAGGCGTAACGTGGTGGGGCCCCCGGGGGACCGGGGGTTTCACCCGGTATCACCTGTCACCGGGATACGCACAGCACGTCGACGACTGGGAGGCAGCCGCATGGACGTTGGGCTCAAGCGCGAGCTGGAGGAGAAGGTCCGCGCGGGGGAGCGGCTGACCCGTGAGGACGGCATCGCCCTCTACGAGTCGGACGACCTGGCCTGGCTCGGCGGTCTCGCCCATGAGGTGCGCACCCGCAAGAACGGCGACGTCGTGCACTTCAACGTCAACCGGCACCTCAACATGACCAATGTGTGCACCGCGTCGTGCGCGTACTGCTCGTTCCAGCGCAAGCCGGGCGAGAAGGACGCGTACACCATGCGCATCGAGGAGGCCGTCCGGCTCGCGAAGGCGATGGAGGGCGAGAACCTCACCGAGCTGCACATCGTCAACGGGCTGCACCCCACCCTGCCGTGGCGTTACTACCCGCGCTCGCTCAGCGCGCTGAAGGAGGCCCTGCCGCAGGTCTCCCTCAAGGCGTTCACCGCCACCGAGATCCACCACTTCGAGACCATCTCCGGGCTGTCGGCCTCCGAGATCCTCGACGAGCTGATCGAGGCCGGTCTGGAGTCGCTGACCGGCGGCGGCGCGGAGATCTTCGACTGGGAGGTCCGTCAGCACATCGTGGACCACGACACCCACTGGGAGGACTGGTCGCGCATCCACCGCCTGGCGCACGAGAAGGGGCTCAAGACCCCGGCGACGATGCTGTACGGGCACATCGAGGAGCCCCGGCACCGCGTCGACCACGTGCTGCGGCTGCGTGAGCTGCAGGACGAGACCGGCGGCTTCCAGGTCTTCATCCCGCTGCGCTACCAGCACGACTTCGTGGACATGAAGGACGGCAAGGTCCGCAACAAGCTCCAGGCGCGCACGACGATGGCGACCGGCGCCGAGGCGCTGAAGACCTTCGCGGTCTCGCGGCTCCTGTTCGACAACGTCCCGCACGTCAAGGTCTTCTGGGTGATGCACGGGGTGCAGACCGCCCAGCTCGCGCTGCAGCACGGCGCCGACGACATGGACGGCTCGGTCGTCGAGTACAAGATCACGCACGACGCGGACAACTACGGCACGCCGAACAAGCTCGGCCGTGAGGATCTGCTCGACCTGATCCGCGACGCGGGCTTCCGGCCCGTCGAGCGCAACACCCGGTACGAGATCATCCGCGAGTACCCGGGCCCGGACGCCGAGCGGCGCGAGTCGCCGCAGCCGATGCGCGTCTGACCCGCACGCCGTCAGCGCCACAGCGCAGGAGAGCCCCGGCCGCCGGCCGGGGCTTTCTCGCGTACCGGACACGGTTTGAGGCCAGGGCTCGGTAATAGTTAATCTGCACCTATGGCACTTACGTTTGAGTTGGACCCCACGTTCGACCGCGCCCTGCGGGACGGCATCGCCGAGCTGTGGACCGATGTCTCCAACGCGGGCGGGGCGGTCGGCTTCGTACCGCCCGTCACGGTCGACGACGTCCGGCCCGAGCTGGTCAAGCACCTCGTCGCCATGGCCGAGGGGCGCACCCGGCTGCTGGTCGGTCACGACGAGGAGGGGGCCGTGGCCGCCACGGCCTTCCTGGCCCTCAACACGCACCGGCTGATGACGCACTGGATCTGGCTCTACACGGTGATGGTCCACCCCCGCCACCAGGGCAAGGGGTACGGGCGCGATCTGATGGACGCCGCGGCCCGTGCCGCCCGGGAGCTCGAAGGGGTGGAGGCCATCCGGCTCACCTGCCGGGGCGGCACCGGTGTCGACCGGTTCTACGCGTCGTGCGGATACAAGGAGGTCGGACGGGTGCCCGACGCGATCCGGGTGGCCGACGGGGACGACCGCGACGACATCATCATGCTGCTGCCGCTCGGCTGAGCGTTCCCGGGCCCGCCCCGCGGGCCGGGTCCGGAGGTCTCGCCGGAACCCCTTTGACGCAGCCCTCCGAAGTGATCGATTCCGGGGCATGCTTCACTGGTCGGGCAGGATCGCAGGACTGTCGTACGTAGAGAGAGAGGCCAACTGTGTCCGCTGCCAGGCCGAGCGCGACAATTCGGTACACCGCGATGCGCCTCAGCATCTTCGTCGGCTGCTTCTTCGTCGCAGCCGTGGCCGTTCACTTCGGCCTCCTGCCCTCCGGGGCGCGCGGTTCCAACTTCATCTGGGTGATTCTGCTCGCCCTGGTCCTGTCCGCGCCGCTCAGCTACGTGCTGCTGCGCAAGCAGCGTGACGAGATGTCCGAGCAGATCGTGTCCACGGTCGACCGCACCAAGGCGAGGCTCGAAGCGAACCGGACCCGCGAGGACCACGTCACCCCGTGACGAACGGGTGAGGGTGGCATAAGGGCCACGTAAGTTTCCTCACACCCAGCACACTTTCCGTACCGAACCCCGGTGCCGGAGCAGCCGCTCCCGTACCGGGGTTCTGTCGTTCCCGAGGAGGGTTTCGCCGTTCCCGCGGGCGTGCCGGGCGCTCCGGTGTGCGCGGTGCCGCTCAAAGAAAACCTTTGAGGTTCTCAAAGTTCAAGTGTTAACGTGTTCGACATGGAGACAACTGTGCGCCCCCGGCCCGGCGCGAGCGTCGCGCTGGTGGGGCGCCTGCATGTCGACCTCTGCCGCTGTATGTCCGCGGTCTGTTGCCGCAACGTCTGAACCGGCACCATGCAGCGGCGCCGCCCCTGACGCGGGAGCCGCACCCCCGTCCCCCCCGTTATGGTTTTCGCGGTCCTGCAAGAGGGCCGCTGGCCTCCGGGCCCGGCATGACTGTTGCC
>NZ_JBEYTM010000006.1:180281-189703 GCF_040643055.1 Streptomyces sp. NPDC047515 | reverse complement strand
CCCCCCCGCACAACGTCCCCGTGCGCCCCGATGCGTCACATCAGGAGTGTGTCCGTGTCCGCGAATCCCGCGTCCACCGCCGAGACCGACAGCCCGTCCGGCTCCGGCTTCCGTATACCCAAGGTCCCGTTCTGGGCCCAGATCGTCGCCGGCCTCGTCCTCGGTGTCGTCCTCGGGTGGCTCGCCCGTACGTACGACATCAACTGGCTCTACACCACGCTCGACAAGGTCGGCCACCTCTTCGTCCAGCTGCTGAAGCTGGCCGTCGCGCCGCTCGTCTTCTTCGCGATCCTGGTGTCGATCACCAACCTGCGCAAGGTCAACAACGCCGCCCGGCTGGCCACCCGCACCCTGCTCTGGTTCATGATCACCTCGCTGATCGCGGTCGCCATCGGCCTCGCGATCGGTCTGGTCACCAACCCTGGTTCCGGCACCGGCCTCACGGCGAAGGACGGCAAGCTGCCGGAGCACGCGGGCTCCTGGCTGGACTTCCTCACCGGCATCATCCCGGACAACGTGATCACCCCGTTCACCGAGCTGAACGTGCTCCAGATCGTCTTCATGGCCGCCGTCGCCGGTATCGCCGCGCTGCAGCTCGGGGAGAAGGCCCAGCCGATCCTCACCCTCAGCGAGTCCGTCCTGGAGCTCCTCCAGAAGGCCCTGTGGTGGGTCATCCGTCTCGCCCCCATCGGCACCATCGGCCTCATCGGCTACGCGATCGCCGACTACGGCTGGGACCTGATCGGCAAGTACGCCACGTTCACCGCCGACATCTACATCGGCTGCGCCCTGGTGCTGTTCGGTGTGTACCCGCTCCTGCTCGCCACCGTCGCCAAGCTCAGCCCGCTGCAGTTCTTCAAGGGTGCCTGGCCGGCGATCCAGCTGGCCTTCGTCTCCCGCTCCTCGGTCGGCACGATGCCGGTCACCCAGAAGGTCACCGAGCGCCTCGGCGTCCCGAAGGAGTACGCCTCCTTCTCGGTCCCGTTCGGCGCCACCACCAAGATGGACGGCTGCGCCGCGATCTACCCGGCGCTGGCGGCGATCTTCATCGCGCAGATCTTCGACGTCCAGCTGGGTGTCGGCGACTACATCCTGATCGCGTTCGTCTCGGTGATCGGTTCCGCCGCCACCGCCGGTCTCACCGGCGCGACGGTCATGCTGACCCTCACGCTGTCGACGCTGGGCCTCCCGCTGGAGGGCGTCGGCCTGCTCATGGCCATCGACCCGATCCTGGACATGATGCGTACGGCCACGAACGTTGCGGGCCAGGCGCTGATCCCGGTGATCGTCTCGGCCCGCGAGAAGATCCTCGACCACGACGCGTACAACTCGGCCTCCTCGTCCCCGGTCGACGCCGAGGTGCGCGACGCCGAGCCGGAGCGCGTGCCGGTCGCCGCGTAACGATTGCGGCTGGGGCCTCTCGTTCGGATCATGCCGGGCCTGATCCGAACGAAAGACCCTGGCGCCGAGCGCCCCCCCGGTCCGTCGACGGACCGGGGGGGCGCTCGCCGTTGCACGCGGGCTCCGACCGGCAGCTCAGGGAGCGGTGCCCGAGGCGACGAAGAGGGGGAGGGCGAGGAACAGCCGTCCTGTCCGGGCGCGTGCGCGCTGGTCCGCGGTCCAGGCCGAGGCCTCCGCGGCGGTGAGGGCGCCCGCGGCCCTGGCCGCCTCTGCCAGTCCGGTGAGCATCGGCAGGGCCGCGGCGTCGGTGAGGACTGTCGTACGCACCTGCGCCCCGATGTCCTCGAAGCCCGCGTCCAGCAGCAGATTCCGGTAGCGGCGGGCGGCCCGGGGGCTCGGTACCGTGTCGGCCTTCGCGTGCACGACGGTACGGGTGAGGGCGGGGTCGTCGGAGTCGATGACGAAGGTGTCCCAGTCCTGTCCGATCAGGACGGCCCGCCCGCCGGCGATCAGGACCCGTCGCGCCTCGCGCAGTGCGGCAGCGGGGTCGGCGAGGGCGTGCAGCGCCTTGTCGGCTCGGTAGCCGTGCAGGGAGTGGTCGGGGAAGGGGAGGGCGTACGCGTCCGCCGTCCGGATGTCCGCGTCGGGGCGCCGCTCCCGGGCGGCGGCGACCATCCGCGCGTCGAGATCCGCGCCGATGGCGCGGGCACCGAGCGCGGTCAGCTCGGCCACGGCGGTTCCGGTTCCGCAGCCGATGTCGACGACGGCGGTGCCCGCTCCTGCCCGGAGCAGTTCGTAGCTGTGGTGCCGGAGGGCGGCGGCGCCCGGGACCCGCTCGGCCGTGTCGAGGAGCGCGGCGAGAGGTGTGGCGGGGGAAGCGATCCGGGTCCTGGTCGCCGCCGCGGACCCCGCCGAGCGTCGGGCGGTGCTCGTCGGTGAGGCGGCGCGGCTGCGGACCCGTATCGCTGCCGCGCGGGCCTCGCTGGACCTGGTCGAGTGCGCGCTGGGCTGCGAGCACGGCGACTTCACCCGGTGCCCGCACTACCGCACGCACGTGGCACTCGGGCTCTGAGCATCACGTGCGTGCGTGACGCGACGCCCCTCGTCCCGTCCGGGCCGGATCAGTGCTGGAACCCGACCTCGGGGGCCGCTGTCCCACCACGGGGTGATCCCGGAAGCCCTCTCCGTACGCGCGAAGCCCTCTCCGTACGACGGGCGAGGGGCCTGCGCCGTACTCTTGCCGAGGAGCAGGGCAGCGGGGGCGGGAGGAACTCGGACGTGGGTGCTGTGAAGAGCAAACGGATGCCGCGTGCCGTGCGCGAGCAGCAGATGATGGACGCCGCGGTACGGACGTTCGGGCGGCGCGGATACCGGGCCGCCTCGATGGACGAGATCGCGGAGTTGGCCGGGGTGTCCAAGCCGCTGGTCTATCTGTATCTGAATTCCAAGGAGGAGCTCTTCACCGCCTGCATTCAGCGCGAGGCGAAAGCGCTGGTCGCAGCGGTGCGGTCGGGGGTGGAGCCGGAGCTTCCGGCGGATCGGCAACTGTGGGCGGGGCTGCGGGCGTTCTTCACGCACACCGCGGAGAACCCGGACGGCTGGGCGGTACTGCACCGGCAGGCGCGTACGCACGGGGAGTCGTTCGTCACCGAGGTCATGGTGATGCGCGACGAGATCGTTGCGTTCGTGACGGGTCTGATCGGTGCGGCGGCCCGTGAGGCCCACCAGGATCCGGCGCTGCCGGACCGCGATGTGGCGGGTCTGGCGCAGGCCCTCGTGGGGGCCGCGGAGTCGCTTGCCGGCTGGGCCAACGACACCCCGGGCGTCTCGGCGAAGGAAGCCGCGGCCACTCTGATGAACTTCGCCTGGGCGGGTCTGGGAAACCTCATGCAGGGGCGCCCGTGGCTGCCGCCGAACCAGTCGGCCGGTCAGAGCCAGTGCCGCGACCGGCCGGTCACGAATCCGCTCCCCCACCGTCCCGCGTCGTCGCCCCTGTGAGGTGGACCCGGCTGCCGCTGCGGAGCTGGAACACGGAGCCCGAGCCGTCCGCCGCGTACGTCACCGTCGCCGGGAGCAGGACCGGTGCCTTGAAGTCGGCGCGCGCGGAACGGATCCGGCCCGGATCGTCGGCCTCGGCCAGGCAGCGGGCGACCGTCCACATGCCGTGCGCGATGGCCCTCGGGAAGCCGAACAGCCGGGCCGTCAGCGAGTACAGATGGATGGGGTTCCGGTCACCGGACACCGCACCGTAGCGACGTCCCAGATCTCCGGGGAGCCGCCATTCGGCGACGGCGAGGAGCTCGGTGGCAGGGGCTGCGCCGACAGCGCCGGGAGCACCTGTGGTCGTGGTCGGGTGAAGGGACAGATAGCCGCTGCGCGACTCCCAGACCAGCTCGCCGCCCGAACGGGCCTCCGTCACCATCGTGACCTCGGTGCCACGTCGGTGCGGCGTCGATCCGTCTGCGTACACGGTCAGTTCGAGCGGATCCGTGACGGGTGCCGCCCGGTGGCGGGTGATCTCGATCCAGGTGTGGACGAGCCCGACGACCGGCAGCGGGAACCTCCGTGCGGTCATCAGACGCATCGCGAGCGGGAAACCCAGCACATGGGGGTATGTCAGTGGCAGCGGGTCCGAATCGGGGAAGCCGCAGATCCTGCTGTACGCGGCGAGGGCGTCGGGGGCGACGCGGACGTTTCCGGCCGTCAGCCGCTCGGCGGTGAGCGTGGCACCGGATCGGCCGGCGCGCTTGAACGGGGAGGTGAGCGCACCTCGTACGAGTGATGCCGTCAGGGCCCGGGAAGGGGCAGCAGCCGTCATCGGGCGTCACGCCCCCAGCAGGCTCTGGCCGTAGACCCGGACGATCTGGCCGTTGACGGCCGTCGACGAGGGCTGGGCGAACCAGGCGGTCGTCTCGGCGACGTCGACCGGGAGGCCGCCCTGCGCGAGGGAGTTCATCCGGCGGCCCGCCTCCCGGATGAAGAGGGGGACGGCCGCGGTCATCTTCGTCTCGATGAAGCCGGGGGCCACCGCGTTGACCGTGACGCCGTGGTCGGCGGCGGCGCGCGGCGCCAGCGAACGGACCAGGCCGATGATGCCCGCCTTGCCGGCCGCGTAGTTCGTCTGCCCGTTGTTGCCCGCGATGCCGGCGATGGACGCGGTGGCGACGATCCGGCCGCCGCGACGGACGGTGCCCGCCTTGAGCAGGGCGTCCGTGGTGCGCAGCACGCTGTCCAGATTGACGTCGACGACCGAGGCCCAGCGGTCGGCCGGCATGTTGGCGAACCGACGGTCGCGGGTGATGTCCGCGTTGTGGACGAGGACGTCGAGACCGCCCGGGGCCGTCGCGGCGATCCGCTCCGCGGCGTCGTCCGCGGTGATGCCCAGCGGCAGGGCCGCGGCACCGAGCCGGTCCGCGGTACGGGCCAGCTCGTCCTTCGCCTGCGGGATGTCGAGGCAGACGACGCGGGCGCCGTCCCGCGCCAGTACGGAGGCCACCGAGGCGCCGATGCCGCGCGCGGCGCCGGTGACCAGCGCGGTGCGCCCGGCGAGCGGGACCTCCCAGTCGGCGACGGGATCGGGGGCGGCCGAGGTCAGCTCGATCACCTGACCACTGACGTACGCGGACCGGGGGGAGAGGAGGAAGCGGAGGGTGGACCCGGCCGAGGCGAGGGCATCCGGGGCGACGCGGAGCAGCTGTACGGTGGCGCCCCGGCCGATCTCCTTGCCCAGTGAACGTACGAAGCCTTCGAGGGCCTGCTGGGCGGCGGCCTGGTGATGATCGTCGGCCGACGGCCGCACCCCCACCACCACGACGCGCCCGCCCGGCGCCAGCGAACGGATCACCGGATGCAGCACCGCGTGGACGTCGGCGAGCCCGCGCGGGGTGTCGACGGCCGTCGTGTCCACCACCATCCCCGCAGGGCGTTCGGCCCGCGCGGTGACGACCGGTCCGGTCGCCGTGAGAAGTGCGCCGAGTTCCTCCGTGACGGCGGAGTCCCCGGCGGTGAGGTGCAGCAACGGCCCGTCCAGCGACGGGGTCTGCGGCGACCAGCGGCGCAACGGGGCGGGCTGCGGGAGGCCGAGCCGCCGGGTCAGAAAACGGCCGGGTGCTGTGCCGGTGAAGTGCAGACAGCGGTCGGCCATTGTCCAGACTCCCTACTCGGTCGTAGATTTACTCCGGAGTAAGGTTACTCAAGAGTCAGGAACTGGTCGAGGTGATCCCTCTCGCACTCCCGCAGCCCCGCAGGGTCGCGGTCACATCGGCGGCAGCCGCATTCCGTTCGCGCGCTCCGACGGCCCGTACGCCCAGACATCCAACCGGCAGTTGCTCACCGCCGCGCTGGGCGGTCTGGTCGAGCGGTTCGGACTCCAGGGGCAGCGGGTCGGCGAGTTCGTCGCGGCAGCCGTCCTCAAGCACAGCCGCGACTTCAACCTGGCCCGCGAGACCGTGCTCGGCTCGGAGCTCGACCCGTGCACCCCCGCGTACGACATCCAGCAGGCCTGCGGCACCGGCCTCCAGGCCGTCATCGCCGCCGCCGACAAGATCACGCTCGGTGCCGTCGACTCGGCGATCGCGGGCGGCACGGACACCGCGAGCGACGCGCCCCTCCGCGTCAACGACGAGCTGCGCACCCTGTTGCTCTCCGCCCGTCGGGCCACGTCGACAGGCGCCCGCATCAAGGCACTCGCCGGGATGCGCCCCCGGCACCTCGTCCTGGACATCCCACGCAACGCCGAACCCCGTACCGGCCTCTCGATGGGCGATCACGCGGCGATCACCGCCCGCCGCTGGAGCATCACCCGCGAGGACCAGGACCTCCTCGCGGCCACCAGCCACCAACGGCTCGCGGCCGCGTACGAACGCGGCTTCCTGGACGACCTCGTCGTCCCGTCCCGGGGACTGACCCACGATCAGAACCTGCGCCCAGGTTCCACGGCCCGTACGTGTTGGAGAAGGTCTACAACACCGGCCGCGCCACGGCCGAGAAGAGTGGGACGCGCTTCGTCGTTCGACCGCGCCGCGCGGATCGCCCAGCGGTACGGACAGGCCGTCGAGGCCGCCGAACACGGCACGGGCCCCGGCCCCGGCCCGGTCCTGAAAGCGGCCCGCGCGCTCTACGACCCTGGAGCCGGACGGACTCGCCCACTGGCGGCGGATGACGAAGAAGCAGGACGTGCCGATCCGGGACCTCGTCGTCGACGACGAGCTGCGCGCGGCCCTGCAACGGGCGGTCGACGAGGCCAACCGGCTGGTCTCCCGCGCCGAGTCGATCCGTAAATTCACCGTGCTGTCCGTGGACTTCACGGAGGACGGCGGGCACCTGACGCCGTCGCTGAAGCTGAAGCGCGGCGCGATCGCGCGGGACTTCGAGGCGGAGATCGAGGCGCTGTACCGGAAGTGACCGCAGGGGCGGCACAACGTCACCGGGACGGGACCTCCGGGCCTCTCCGGGATTGCTCCCGGCAGTCCCGCGCGCTTGTCATGCAATCTTCGCGCGGGCAAATGTGGCGGGTGTCGACCGGGCGGAGAGCTCGACGGTACGGTCGGCCGCGAATTTGCGGTTCATGATGGTCTGTTCGCGATGGGCGGCCGGGAGGTCGGGCAGGGAGAGGAGGCGATCACAGGAGGTCAGTGACCCGCGCGGGTCACCGGTCCAGTACGAGGTGATGGAGTGCTCGAAGAGCAGGCCCCAGCTGTAGATCCAGGGTTCCATGAACAGCCAGTCGTCGGGAGCGGGACGGCCCAGGCCGGCGGTGGCGACGGCGTGAGCCGCTTGATAGCGACCCATCTTCCTCAACCGGCAAGCCAGTTCGTAGCAGGCCTCCAACCGCTGCGGCCGGCTCTCCCACGCGCGGGTGAGAGCGTCCATGGCGTCCGGCCAGTCACCGCGGTCGGCCTTGAGCACGCCCACCTGCAGCAGGGCGTAGTACACCTCCTCGTCCCATCCGCCCATGCCGGCCCGGCGCTCGTAGGCCGCGATCGCTTCCCGGGTTTCACCCATGTCACGGAGAGTCTGCGCGAGGTAGAAGACCGTGCGGGGATTGTCCGGATCGCGTTTGAGGTCCTCGCGCAGCAGGCGGGCATCCCGGGTGAACTTGTCCCCGCGCGAGCCGCCGTCGGCGAAGTGTTCGATGCTGAGCGCCGAGAGATTGGCGACGGTGTGCTGTTGATCGGCGGTCAGGTACTCGTGGGTCACGCCCTCGTAGCGCCACGGGAGGTCCCCTCTGACCAGCCTGGGGATGCGGTACTCAAGGGGGCCGAGGTGGCGCAGCATGTAGGAGTCGGCGCTCAGTTCGGACAGTTCGGACAGTGGGCCGTCCCGTCGGACGGCCATGTCGGCGTCGACGAGCAGGAGATAGTCGGCCTTGCCGCGTGCGCGCTGGATGTTCAGGGTTCGGTTGTGGCCGAAATTGGTCCACGGGTCCTCGTGGAGTTCCCCCGGAATCCCCTTCATCGTGGCGCGGATCAGTTCCTGTGTTCCGTCACGTGAGCCGGTGTCGGAGATGACCCATGCGTCCACCAGGTCGCGCAGCGAGTTCAGGCATCGCTCGATGACCTGCGCCTCGTCCTTGACAATCATGCACAGGCAGATTGACGGCTTGTGATGCAGTGTGGGTGACCGTTCTTCAGTGGAGCGGTCGATCAGATTTGTCATATACATTTCCGATCTGGCTTCGATGGAGTAACACTCCACGGGGAATTGGCGCGGTGCGCGGGATCAGCCATCCCGTCGCCGCGGAGAGCGACGCTAGTGCGCTGCAATCCGGTGGTCGCGACGCGACACGGGGTTGTCGGCGTGGCCTTCGCGGAATGCTCAGCGGATCAACCGGTCTTTACCAGGCGGCAGATGGCCGAGGGATTTCTCCTCCACACAGGGGCTATCTGCACCCAGTCGGTAGATCGGCGGCGTGGCGCATATGCCTTTCCTGTGTTGCACCTGTCACAGTCACGGCTCCGACCCACGCAGATCCGGTAAGGAATCCAAGATGCGCAAATCGAGAAGCTGGGACATCCTGTCCCGTTCAACCCTGGGCGCCATGTCGCTGGGACTGACCCTGGCGCTGTGCCCCATGGACATCGCTCACGGAGCGCCGAGCCCCACGTACACGCCGGCGGACAACCGAGCGATGGCCAGCCGGGTGGCGGCCAGTGTGTCCGGGACGGTGATCTCCCAGACCTCTCAGAACATCCGCAGCGCTCCCGACACCCAGTCGGCGATCGTGGGCAACGTGCCCTCCGGCGGCACGGTGTCCATCGCCTGCCAGGTGGACGGCGAGATTGTCGGCGGGAACCCACTGTGGTACCTGCTGTCCAACGGCAGCGGCTGGATGAGCGCCCGCTACATCGTCACCCAGGGCAGTGTGCCGTTCTGTGAAGGCGGTCCGGGTTCCTCCGGTCCGACCGGCCCCACCGGCCCGACGGGCCCGACGGGGGCCAACGGTTCTACCGGTCCGACCGGTGCGACGGGTCTGCAGGGCGCAACTGGTGCCACGGGCCCGGCTGGTGCCAACGGCGCCAACGGCGCCACCGGTCCTACGGGTCCTGCCGGTCCGACGGGTGCGACGGGTCTGCAGGGCGCGACCGGCGCCACGGGTGCGTCGGGTGCTGTTGGTGCTCATGGTCCGACGGGTGCGACGGGTCCGACGGGTGCGACGGGTCTGCAGGGCGCGACGGGCGCTACCGGCGCGTCTGGTGCCAACGGCGCCAACGGTGCCACGGGCGCGACCGGTCCTGCCGGTCCGACGGGTGCGGCCGGTGCCAATGGTGCTGATGGTGCGACGGGTCCTGCCGGTCCGACGGGCGCGACGGGTTTGCAGGGCGCGACCGGTGCCACGGGCCCGGCTGGTGCCAACGGCGCCACCGGCCCGACGGGTGCCACGGGTGCCGCGGGTACCAATGGTGCTGATGGTGCGACGGGTCCTGCTGGTCCGACGGGCGCCACGGGTGCCACGGGTGCTGCTGGCACCAATGGTGCTGATGGTGCGACGGGCCCTGCTGGTCCGACGGGTGCCGCCGGTA
>NZ_JBEYTM010000006.1:0-180183 GCF_040643055.1 Streptomyces sp. NPDC047515 | reverse complement strand
CACCAATGGTGCTGATGGTGCGACGGGTCCTGCTGGTCCGACGGGTCCGACGGGTGCTTCTGGTACCAATGGTGCTGATGGTGCGACGGGTCCTGCGGGTCCGACGGGCCCGACGGGTGCTTCTGGTACCAATGGTGCTGATGGTGCGACGGGTCCTGCTGGTCCGACGGGTGCCGCCGGTACCAATGGTGCTGATGGTGCGACGGGTCCTGCTGGTCCGACGGGTGCCACGGGTGCTTCTGGTACCAATGGTGCTGATGGTGCGACGGGTCCTGCTGGTCCGACGGGTCCGACGGGTGCTTCTGGTACCAATGGTGCTGATGGTGCGACGGGTCCTGCCGGTCCGACGGGTGCCACGGGTGCTTCTGGTACCAATGGTGCTGATGGTGCGACGGGTCCTGCCGGTCCGACGGGTGCCACCGGTGCGACGGGCGCCACCGGCCCGACGGGACCTGTTGGCCCGTCCCAGACCGCCACCAGCGCCGCCACGCTTGTGCCCGCTGGAGGCAGCGTTCAGGACATCACGGCGACATGCCCCGCCGGGACCGTGCTGACCGGCGGAGGTGCCGTGAACCAGTTGCAGAACCCGGACATCATCTGGACCGCGAGCTCTCCGGACACCTCCACCAACACCTGGCACGTCTCCGCGTACAACAACGGCATCACCCCGCAGACCGTTCAGTCCTACGCGGTCTGCATCCCCTCCGGTTCGTGAAATGACTAGCTACAAGGGGAAGGAACAGGAATCCGCTTAGGGTCCGGAACAGTCCCCCGTGGTCGCTGCCGCAGCAGATGAAGCGCCTTCTGCTGCGGCAGCTTCCTGTCCATTCCGGGACGTCGCTCAGCCCCCGAGTTCCCGACCGGTGCGACCGCGCCGCGCGCGCCGGCCGCACTTCTGTGAAGGGACCGGCTCAGGTACTCGGGGGCCGACGCATCTACCGGGACAGCACGACACACGCCGGCGTTCCCTGCGTACGGCCCCGGCGTCGGCTGCGCCATCGACCTCAACTCGACTTCTCCGCACCGCACACAACGCGCCCGGTGGCATGGGGCGGCCCGTGCCGCCCGGCCAGTACCCTCCACGCATGGAAGAAGCGGCAGTGGACGACCTCGACCGCCCGGCGACGCGCGCCTGGGTGGAGAAGAACCTCGCGCCGGGCGAGCGGATCGACCGCTCGGAGAGGCTGCGCGGCGGGTGGACCTCGCGGATGCGGAGGCTGGACATCTCCGGTCCGCAGGGCGGACGTTCGCTCGTACTGAGGTCCTTCGTCAAGCCCTTCTACGTACGGCACGCGCCGGGGCTGCTCACCCGAGAGGCGGACATCCTGCGGTTGCTGGGCTCCACCGATGTCCCGGCGGCACGCTTCGTGGCCGTCGACGCCGGGGCCGAACACTGCGACCGCCCCTCGCTGTTGATGACCCTGCTGCCTGGCCGGGTGCGGGTGGGCGACGCCGGGGCGGAGCAGCGCATCGGTGCGCTGGCACGGCAGTTGGCTGCTGTCCACCGGGTACCGGTGACGGACGCGACCCGGCCGCGGGACTACGAGGCGTGGACCGCGCCGGACCGGGCGCGGGTGCCCGCGGAGACCGGGCGGCCCGGACTCTGGCGGCGCGCGGTCGATGTCATCCGCCGCGAGCCCCCGGCGTACGCCCCCCGGTTCCTGCACCGTGACTTCCACCCGGGCAATGTGCTCTTCAGCGATGACAGGGCGGATTCCCGGATCAGCGGGGTCGTCGACTGGGTCGAGACCTCCTGGGGCCCCGCGGACCTGGACGTCGCCCACTGTTCGACGGCGCTGGCGCTGCTGCACGGCGTCCCGGCCGCGATGAGCTTCGCCGGGAAATACGCGGACGCGGGCGGGGAGTTGGCGCGGGACGCGACGGACCACCTGTACTGGCGGCTGCTGGACGCCCTCGCCTACGCCCCGGACGCGGAGAAGGTCGCGGTCCCGTGGCGGGAGCTGGGGCGGTCCGATCTGACGGCCGAAGTGCTCACGGCGCGGCTGGAGGATTACCTGGAAAGCCTGTTCGACCGGTTCGGCTGAGCCGTCCAGGCTCCGGGGCCCGGCGTCGTGCCCCCGTTTCTCGGCAGGACCGTCACCCCGGATACCGGAGGTGCGCCTCATCGGCGATGTCGGTGATCCGAAGGAAAACGGTCCCGGTTCGTGACGTCGTCAACCGGTCAACGGCACATACCCGCGATGTGTCGTACGCAAGGTCAAACGCGGCGTGTCCCTGGGTAATGGGACGGTCATGTCTGTATAGGTGTACTCGTCTTCGTGAAAGAGGGCAGATTTTGCGTCCCGGTGTTCCCGCACTCGCTGCATCAGCCGACTGCTGAACCGCCGGAACCCGCGATCCGCCGATTCACCTCCCGATGTTCCGGCGGCTCTTGGTCCCGGCCCGGTCCCGGTGTCACCGGATTTCACTTCATTGAACCGCCGCTCGGCGCATCGACGATGCGCCGAGCGCCGATTCATGAACCAACGAGCCATTGCAAGGCGATGCTGTGCGTTACGGAAGTGCGCTGAGGGGAGAAGTCCGATCCCCGGGAACCACTCCCCTCATCGGTATTTACGACATGTATTCGGCGTCCGTCGTCGCCCGGCACTACGACGGATTCTTCGTGTCCGGATTCGGCTTCGCCGCCTCCCCCTACGGGCCCGGGAGCGCGGCGACCGGCGGGGACGACGACGAGGGCGACGCCGACCGGGAGACCACCCGTGCGCCGGGCCCGTCGAGCGCTGCCGCACCGTCGCGGCCCTGAGGAGCCCGCCCTGTAGGGACCCGCCCTGACGAGCCCGCCCTGAAGGGACCGGTCCCGAGGGCGCCGGGCCGTCCGGCGCCGGGGGAGGCGGCATTCGCGCGCTGGTGGCGTCGTGCGAGGGTGGGCCCGTGAGGGATGGTCATGGACGAGCCGCGAGGCGGGGGCACGGACCCCGACGGGCGTTTTGTGCTGCATCGGTTCAACGGTGACGAGGTGTACCGCTTCAGGTCGGCGGAGATGTGGTTGGGCCGTGCGACCGACGGCGGTCCGGACGTGGACGCGGTGCTCTGGTTCGAGCTCGCGGCCGATGACGACGCCATCCAGCGGTGCGAGGACACGGCAGGTTCGGGCATGGCGCCGGCCGCGGAAGTCGGCATCGGGCTGGCGGCGGCCGAAGCGGACGCCGACCGGCTGGTCGGGCGCACGTTCGTGATGCCGGGTGCGGCGGACGACGAGGACTCGTGCATGTCGCTGCTCTATTACTACGAGCACGAGCCGCTGCGGGACAACCGGATCACGGTGCTCTCGCGCAACGGCGACCGCTTCCGGCTGCGCTGGACCGCGGCCTGCGATGACGTGAACTTCTACGACGGGAGCAAACCCCCGACCCGGGTGGAGATCGACGGCGAGTTCCTGTTCCGGGACGCCCGCGCCTGAGCCGGGCCGGCCCGTACCCGTACCCGTACCCCGTGCCGTACCGCGCGGCCGTACTTGGGGCGCGCGGGTGCGCGCCTCCCGACGCCGGCCGGTGACTTTCGCCCGGCCGGATCGCCCATCGGCCGACAGCCGCAGCCGGGCCGCCGCCGTAGCGTCGAAGGCAGGCGCCACGACCCCCACCCCGCCCCCGACACCGTCTCCGCTCGTGATCGCCCTGTTCCTGCTCTCGCCGCTGGTGGGGGAGTTCCTGCTCGGGAACCGGATCGCCCTCGCCTTTGCCTCTTGTCTGATGTGGCGTCAGGTACGACGATGGCCCCCGCGCTCGTCAGGTGACGATGCGTCAGATTCCCCCGGGAAGGAGGCCGTTCGGTGCCGATACTGCCCACCGGGTCGCTGTCGTACGGAATGCAGCTCCCGATCCAGTCGCAGAGCACCATCTATGCCGAGGGGTGGGAGGCCGCGGCCACCCCAGCCGACCTCGCTGAGATCGCCCGCACCGCCGACCGCACCGGCTTCGCCTATCTGGCGAGCTGCGACCACGTCGCGATCCCGCGGCGGCTGGCCGGGGTGATGAGCACCGTCTGGTACGACCCGGTCGCCACCCTCGCCTTTCTCGCGGGGATCACCGAGCGGGTCCTGCTGATGAGCCATGTCGCCGTCGTCGGCCTGCGGCACCCGCTGGTCACCGCCAAGCAGTACGCCACCCTCGACCACCTCTGCGGCGGCCGGCTGATCCTCGGGGTCGGCGCCGGGCACGTGCCCGAGGAGTTCCGGGCGCTCGGGGCGGACTTCGAGGGGCGGGGCGGGGTCCTCGACGAGACCATCGACGCGCTGAAGGCGGCGCTGGGTCCCGAGGAGTACCCGGAATTCGCGGGGGAGCGGTTCTCCTTCGCCGGTCTCGGGCAGCGGCCGCGTCCGGCCCAGGAACGGGTGCCGGTCTGGGTGGGGGGATCCTCGCCCGCCGCCGTGCGCCGGGCCGCCCTGCGGGGCGACGGCTGGCTGCCGCAGGGCGATCCGCGGGAGAAGCTGCCCGCGCAGATCGCCCGGCTGAGGGAGCTGCGCGAGGCGGCCGGGATCGAGGACCCGATCGTCATCGGCGCGATCACCGAGCCGCTGTACATCGGTGAGCCGGACTGGTCCGTCGGGCGGCGCACCCTCAAGGGGAAGCCGGAGGCCGTCGCCGAGTCGCTGCGCGCGTACGGGGCCATGGGCGTCCATCAGATCCAGGTGCGGTTCCGCAGCCGGAGCCGTAGCGAACTGACCGACCAGATGGCGGCGTTCGCCGCCGAGGTCGCACCCCATCTCGACAGGTAGGAGTCAGGACATGGGCAAGCTGGACGGACGGGTCGTACTGATCAGCGGCGCGGCGCGCGGACAGGGCGAGCAGGAGGCGCGGCTCTTCGCCGCGGAGGGTGCGCGGGTGGTGATCGCCGATGTGCTCGAAGAGCAGGGCGAAGCGCTGGCCAAGGAGCTGCGGGAGGAGCGGGGGGAGGACGTGGCCCGGTTCGTGCGGCTGGATGTGAGCCGGGAGGAGGACTGGGGGGCCGCCGTCGCCGCCGCGAAGGACGCCTTCGGGAAGATCGACGGGCTGGTCAACAATGCGGGGATCCTCCGGTTCAACGAGCTGGTGGCCACGACGCTGGAGGAGTTCCAGCAGGTGGTGCAGGTCAACCAGGTGGGCGCGTTCCTCGGGATCAAGAACGTCGCGCCGGAGATCGAGGCCGCCGGTGGCGGGACCATCGTCAACACCGCTTCGTACACGGGGCTGACGGGCATGGCGTTCGTGGGGGCGTACGCCGCCACCAAGCATGCGGTGCTCGGGCTGACCAAGGTGGCGGCGGTGGAGCTGGCCGCGAAGGGGATACGGGTCAACGCCCTGTGCCCCGGGGCCGTGGACACCGCGATGACCAATCCGGCGGCCCTGGACCCGGGCGCGGACCCGGAGGAGTCCAGGGCGGCGGTGGCCGAGCTGTACCGCAAGCTCGTACCGCTGGGGCGGATCGGGCAGCCGGAGGAGGTGGCCGCGCTGGCGCTCTTCCTGACCTCGGACGACTCCTCGTACATCACCGGGCAGCCGTTCGTCATCGACGGCGGATGGCTGGCCGGAGTGAGTCTGTTCTGAGCGTAGCTGACGATGCGTCAGGTATTGACGGGTGCCGGTGCCGGTGGAACAGTCGGACGCATCACGATCTGACGGTGTGTCAGAAAACGATTGAGGACGGTGAATCCCCTTGGAATTCGGGCTCTTTGTACAGGGGTACGTGCCCGCCGCGCGGGCCAGGACCGACCCTGGGGCAGAGCACAAGGCGCTGATCGAGGAGACCGAGTACGTCATCCAGGCGGACAAGTCCGGCTTCAAGTACGCCTGGGCCTCCGAGCACCACTTCCTGGAGG
Source organism: Streptomyces sp. NPDC047515 (assembly GCF_040643055.1). Lineage (NCBI taxonomy): Bacteria > Bacillati > Actinomycetota > Actinomycetes > Kitasatosporales > Streptomycetaceae > Streptomyces > Streptomyces sp. NPDC047515. The sequence goes on along the minus strand of NZ_JBEYTM010000006.1, from coordinate 174,365 downwards.
AGTACTCGCATCTCTCGGCCAACGATGTGTACCTGGGCTACCTCGCGCACGCCACCGACCGCATCCACCTCGGATCCGGCATCTTCAACCCGCTCGCCCCCGTCAACCACCCGGTGAAGGTGGCCGAGAAGGTCGCCATGCTCGACCACCTCTCCGAGGGCCGGTTCGAATTCGGCTCCGGGCGCGGGGCCGGCAGCCACGAGATCCTGGGTTTCATGCCGGGCATCACCGACATGAACCACACGAAGGAACTCTGGGAGGAGACCATCGCCGAGTTCCCCAAGATGTGGCTCCAGGACGAGTACGTCGGCTTCCAGGGCAAGCACTGGTCACTGCCGCCGCGCAAGGTCCTGCCCAAGCCGTACGGGAAGTCGCACCCGGCGATGTGGTATGCGGCCGGTTCGCCGTCCTCGTACGCGATGGCGGGCAAGAAGGGGCTCGGCGTGCTGGGCTTCAGCGTGCAGAAGGTCTCCGACATGGAGTGGGTCGTCGAGTCCTACAAGACGGCCGTCAAGGAAGCGGAACCCATCGGGGACTTCGTCAACGACAACGTCATGGTCACCTCCACGGCCATCTGCGCCGAGACGCACGCCAAGGCCGTCGAGATCGCGGTGGGCGGCGGGCTGAACCACCTGCAGTCGCTGCTGTTCCGCTATCACGACACGTTTCCCCGGCCGGAGGGAATCCCGGAGTGGCCCGAGCTGCTCCCGGAGTACTCCGAGGAGATCATCGAGCTCCTGATCGCCGAGGAGCTGATGATCTGCGGTGATCCGGACGAGGTGCTGGGGCAGTGCAAGCGGTGGGAGCAGGCGGGGGCCGACCAGCTGAGCTTCGGGATGCCGATCGGGATCAGCCGTGAGGACACGCTGAACTCGATCAAGCTGATCGGCGAGCACGTGATTCCGGAGATCGACACGGACCCGGCGCACCGGACCTCGCGGTTCCGGGGGGCGGCGGGGGCGTAGGGCGTAGGGGGTGGGCGTCTGTGGCGGTGCGGGTGCGTCTGTGGGGGTGGGGGTGTGGGTGCGCCTGCGGCGGGCCTGTTCCCCTACCCGCCCCTTCCCGTAACCGGGGCTCCGCCTCGGATCTCGTGCCTCAATCGCCGGCGGGGCTGGTCTTCCGCTCCGCCTCGGACCCCGTGCCTCAATCGTCGGCGGGGCTGGAAGCAGCGGCGTCTTCCCGGACCGCCGCTCCGTGAGCCGGGGTGCGTACCGCGGCCGTGCGCACCCCGGCTGCACACCCCCGTACCTGCCACAGGAAACACGGAAGGGAACCCCGTCATGCTCGACCACCTCATCCGCGGCGCGACCGTCGTGGACGGCACCGGCGGACCCTCGTACCGCGCCGATGTCGGCCTCCGCGACGGCCGCATCGCCGTCATCGCCGAACCGGGCACGCTCACCGAGGAAGCCGTCACCGCTGAGGACGCCACCGGCCTGGTCCTCGCGCCCGGCTTCGTCGACCCGCACACCCACTACGACGCCCAGCTCTTCTGGGACCCGTACGCCACCCCGTCCATGAACCACGGCGTCACCACCGTCGCCGGGGGCAACTGCGGATTCACCCTCGCCCCGCTCCATCCGGGACGCCCCGAGGACGCCGACTACACCCGCCGCATGATGGCGCGGGTGGAGGGCATGGCCCTCAAGGCCCTGGAGGAGGGCGTCGACTGGACATGGTCCAGCTTCCGCGAATACCTCGACGCGCTCGAAGGGCGGATCGCCGTCAACGCCGGCTTCATGGTCGGCCACTGCGCCCTGCGCAGGCACGTCATGGGCGCCGACGCGATCGGCGGCCGGCCGACCCCCGAACAGCTCGACGCCATGCTCGCGCTCTTCCACGACGCGATGGACGCCGGAGCCTGGGGGCTGTCCACCACCCAGTCCGCCACCCACTCCGACGGGGACGGACAACCGGTCGCCTCCCGGCACGCGCTCCCCGAGGAACTCCTCGCCCTGTCCCGTGCCGTCGGCGAGCACGAGGGCACCCAGCTCGAAGCGATCGTCGCGGGCTGCCTCGACCAGTTCTCCGACGAGGAGATCGAGCTCCTCGTCGACATGACCGCCACCGCCGGACGCCCGCTGAACTGGAACGTCCTCACCATCGACGCCGCCGTGCCCGAACGCGTGCCGCGCCAGCTCGTGCCCAGCGAACGCGCCCGCCGGGCCGGCGGGCGGATCGTCGCCCTCACCATGCCGATCCTCACGCCCATGAACATGTCGCTGGGCACCTTCTGCGCGCTCAACCTGATCCCCGGCTGGGGCGACATCCTCGCCCTCCCCGTTCCCGAACGCATCGAGCGGCTGCGCGACGCGGACACCCGCGCCGAGATGCTGCGCCGTGCCGACAGCAAGGAGGCCGGTGTCTTCCGCCGCCTCGCCGACTTCGGCCGGTACGTCATCGGGGACACCTACAGCGTGGCCAACGAAGGGCTCAGCGGCCGTGTCGTGGGCGACATCGCCGCCGAACGCGGCCAGGACCCCTTCCACTGCCTCGTCGAGATCTGCGCCGCGGACGGGCTGCGTACGGTGCTGTGGCCCATGCCCACCGACAACGACCCCGACTCCTGGGAGCTGCGCCGCCGCACCTGGGCGCACGAGGACGTCATGCTCGGCGGCTCCGACGCGGGCGCGCACCTGGACCGGATGTGCGGCGCCCCGTACACCACCCGCTTCCTCGGCGACTGTCTGCGCCGGCGCAGACTCGTCCCCCTCGAACAGGCCGTGCGGATGCTGACCGACGATCCCGCCCGTCTCTTCGGGCTCCGCGACCGCGGCCGGATCGAGGAGGGCTTCCACGCCGATCTCGTCCTCTTCGACCCCGAGCGCATCGACGCCGGGCCCGCCACCCTCGTGCACGACCTGCCCGGCGACAGCCCCCGCCTCGACTCCAGGGCCATCGGCATCGTGTCGGTCCGGGTCAACGGCGTGGAGACCCTGCGCGACGACAAGGTGACCGGCGCGGTCCCCGGTACGGTGCTGCGCTCCGGCCGAGACACCCGGACGGTGAGCACCGTATGAGCGACGGAATTCCGATGCGTGACGGGAAGCAGCGTCTGTTCATCGGCGGGCGGTGGACCGCACCCGACCACGGCCACTACGAGGTGATCAACCCGGCCACGGAGGAGGTCGTCGGTCTCGCCCCCGAGGCGAGCCGTGAGCAGGTGTACGCGGCGGCGGCCGCGGCCCGCGAGGCCTTCGCCGGCTGGTCGCGCACCCGTCCCGAGGAGCGGGCCGCCATCCTGGACCGGGCCGCCGACCTGATGCAGCGCGACCTCACCGGCAACGTCGCGCTCGCCCAGGCGGAGAGCGGCGCCACCACCGGGACGGCCAGGGGCATGCAGGTCGCCGTCGGCGCCGCCCGCTTCCGCCGGTACGCCAGGGGGGCCCTGGAGCCGGTCGAGGAAGCCGTCGCACCGCAGATCAACGAGGCCGGTCCGATGGGGCGGGCCGGTGTCTTCGGGGCACTGGCCGTACGCCAGCCGGTCGGCGTCGTCACCTGCGTCACCTCGTACAACAACCCGTGGGCCAACCCGGCCGGCAAGGTCGCTCCGGCCCTGGCCATGGGCAACACGGTCGTCGTGAAACCCGCGCCGCAGGACCCGCTCTCCGTCTACCGGATGGCCGAGGCGCTCGAAGAGGCGGGCGTTCCGGCGGGCGTGGTCAACGTCGTCACCGGGTCGGGGCCCGAGGCGGGCGAGGCCGCCGTCGGCTCACCGGACGTCGACATGGTCAGCTTCACCGGCTCCACGGCCGTCGGACAGCGCATCGCCGAGGTGTGCGGGCGCTCCATGAAGCGGCAGCTGATGGAGCTGGGCGGCAAGGGGGCCGCCGTCGTTCTCGACGACGCGGACCTCGACTCCGCGGCGGCGGGCATCGGCACCACGTTCTCCTTCTACAGCGGCCAGATCTGTACGGCCCCGACCCGCGTCCTCGTCCAGCGCGGCGTTCAAGACGCCCTGATCGAGAGGCTCACCGCGTACGCGGGGCATCTGAAGGTCGGGGATCCGACGGCCCGGGGCACGATCGTCGGCCCGGTCATCTCCGCCGCCCACCGCGACCGCGTCGAGTCGTACGTCGAACTCGGCCGGAAGGAGGGGGCGAGGATCGTCACGGGCGGCGAACGGCCGGCCGGTCTCGACCGGGGCTTCTACGTCGCACCCACCCTCCTCGCCGACTGCACCAACGACATGCGCGTCGTCCGGGAGGAGATCTTCGGCCCGGTCGTCGTGGTCGTCCCCTTCGACGACGAGGAGGAGGGCATCGCACTCGCCAACGACAGCGACTACGGACTGATCGACTACGTCTGGTCCTCGGACGTGGCACGGGCCTTCCGGGTGGCCCGGCGACTACGGGCCGGCGGGGTCGGCGTGAACACCATCGGCCGGAACATGGAGGCCCCGTTCGGCGGGTTCAAGAAGAGCGGCGTCGGGCGCGACGTCGGCTCGTACGCCCTGCACGCGTACAGCGAACTCCAGGCGATCGTCTGGCCGGGCTGAGGCGGCGCACTCCGTGGGCGTCCGCTGAGCGGACACTCACGGGAAAATTTTGAATCACCACAAAACGGACAGTGCTGCGATTCCCGTATGGCGTTGCGATCGAGTGTCGACCTCACATTGGAAGGGTGTTTCTGAAAATAACCTTCAATTCAATCCTGTCTAACCGTCATGTTGCTTGAATTTCAAGGTCGAGTTGGCGGAGTCTCGTCCTCCGAATGTGGATATCGCAGCGCATACCGTCCTCTACATGACACAGGTGGACACGCGGCCTCAGGCCGGAGACCCGGTACGGGACACCGCCCCGGCCGACGGTGTACGCGGCAAGGGCCTCGGCGGGAACTCCGTCGGCCTGATGGGCAGCGCCGTCATCGGCATCTCCACCGTCGCCCCCGTCTACTGCCTCACCTCCACCCTCGGTTCCACCGCGGGTGAGGTCGGCGTGCAGATGCCCGCCGTCTTCCTGGCCGGCTTCCTGCCGATGCTGCTCGTCGCATTCGCGTACCGCGAACTCAACAAGGCCGTGCCGGACTGCGGTACGTCCTTCACCTGGACGGTGAAGGCGTTCGGCCCGCGCGTCGGCTGGATGTGCGGCTGGGGCCTGGTCATCGCGACGATCATCGTGCTGTCGAACCTGGCGGGTGTCGCCACCTCGTACTTCTGGCTGCTGGCGGGCGAGATCTCGGGCAGCGACTCGATCGCCGCCCTGGACCACGACAAGCCCGTCCACATCCTCACCTGTCTGGTCCTGATCGCGGTCGCCACGGCGATCAGCTACCGCGGGATGACGGCCACCAAGGGCATCCAGTACGCCCTGGTGGGCCTTCAGCTCCTCGTCCTCGCGCTGTTCGTGGTGATGGCCGTGCAGAAGGCGCACAGCGGGGAGTTCGCCTCGTCGCTGCACTTCTCCTGGTCCTGGCTGAACCCGTTCGCGGTGAAGTCGTTCGCGACGTTCACGGCGGGCCTGTCGCTGTCCATCTTCATGTTCTGGGGGTGGGACACCTGTCTGACCGCCAACGAGGAGACCATCGGCAGCGAGAAGACCCCCGGACGCGCCGCCCTGATCGCGATGGTCGTGCTCGTCGGCTCCTATCTGGCGACCGGTGTCGCCGCCCAGATGGCCGTCGGCTCCGGCGGCTCGGGTCTCGGCCTCGCCAACCCGGACACCTCCGACAACGTCTTCGCCGCACTCGCCGGCCCGATCATGGGCCCCGGCCTCGGCGTCCTGCTCTTCATCGCCGTCCTGGCCTCCGCCGCCGCCAGCCTGCAGACCACCTTCATCCCGGTGGCCCGCACGGTCCTGGCGATGTCCACGTACGAGGCCCTGCCGGCCTCGTACGCCCGCGTCCATCCGCGCTTCAAGACGCCGGGGAGGGCCACCGTCACGGCGGGCGTGGCGACCAGTGTCTTCTACACGGTCATGACCCTGGTCAGCGAGCACGTGCTGGTCGACACGATCTACGCGCTCGGCCTCATGATCTGCTTCTACTACGCGCTGACGGCCTTCGCCTGCGCCTGGTTCTTCCGCGCCGAACTGACCCGCTCGGTCCGCGACCTGGTCTTCAAGGGCCTCTTCCCGGTCCTCGGCGGCATCCTGCTCGCCGCGGTCTTCGGCAAGACCCTCTACGACATGTGGGACCCGGCGTACGGCTCCGGTTCGTCCGTCTTCGGGGTCGGTTCGGTCTTCGTGATCGGTGTAGGGCTGCTGCTGCTCGGGGTGGTGCTGATGCTGGTGATGCAGCGCCGCAGCCCGGCGTTCTTCCGCGGTGAGGTGCTGACGAAGGAGACTCCGGCGCTGGTCGTGGAGGACTGAGAAGCCGGGGCTCCGGCCCAGGGTGTGGTGGGCCGGGTCCGGACGGAACGGGCAGGCTCTCAGGCGGCCCGTGCCCTGACGTCGTCCACGACGTGCTTGTCCAGCGCCGCGCGGACCAGAGCGGCCGCGAGCTCGGCGGGCCCGTGGCCGCCCGCCTGCTCGGCCTGTTCGTCCCGCCCGGTCTGTTCGTCCGGCCCGGCCTCTCCGGCTTCCCCGGCCTGTTCCGCGAGCCGCGCCAGCTTCGCCGGTGAGGCGGGCAGACCGAGTTTCTCGGCGCCCTGCAGTGCCTTTCCGTCCAGGAACGGCGCCGCCTCCGGCCACACCGCCTGTACCTCGCGCACGAAGATGTCCGCACCGGCCGGGCCCATGCCCGGAGTCCTGCGCAGCCCGGCCCGCAGGATGTCCAGATCGCCGTCGGCCTCCCCGCGCAGTCGCCGCAGATCGCCTCCGTACTCGACCAGCAGGAGTTCCGCCCCGTCGCTGAGCTGGGTGGCGGTCCGTTCGTCGTAGCGCCGGTAGCCGCCCTCGCCCAGGGCGTCGACGCGCTCTTGCCACGTCGACCCGATCATCCGGTCCGGGGACCGCAGGCCGTGGGCGAACAGCGCACGCGCCGCCGCCACGGCCACGGAAGCCCGGATGCGGGCGCTCAACAGATCGCTGAGGACGAGGAGTTGGTACAGGGGCTGGGGAGTGTTCCGCAACCGGATGCCGGCCTCGGCGGCATACGTGGTGCCGTAACGGCTGAGCAGAACCTCCACGGTGCCGCGGGCGGTCACCGGGACCCGCCCCCTTCCTCGGCCGCGACCTGCTCCAGCGTGCGCCCCGTACGGGCCGACCGTGCGCGGTACGGGTCGGGTGTGCCCGGCCCGTCTTGGGTGGCGCGCCCGTCCTTGGCCTTGATCAGCAGCCATATCTCCCCGCCCGGCGCGTCGTTCTCGTCGCGTGCCTTGAAGCGCGTGAGGGCGAACTCGCCGTGCAGCTTGGTGCCGTCGAGCCAGAAGGTCGCGTGTCCGTTCTCCAGGGATTCCTCGAACGGCACCGGTCTGCCCCGGTGGTCGTGGCTGAGCGGCCGGTAGGTGCCCTGGTCCCACACGATCACCGTGCCGCCGCCGTACTCGCCCTTGGTGATGACGCCCTCGAACGTGCGGTACTCCAGCGGGTGGTCCTCCGTGGGGACCGCCAGCCGCCGCTCGCGGGGATTCTCCGAAGGTCCGCGCGGCACCGCCCATGACTTCAGTACGCCGCCGACCTCCAGCCGGAAATCGAAGTGCATGCGGCGCGCCTGATGGATCTGTACGACGAAGCAGGGCGCCGCGCCCGGCCGCTCGCCGTCACCGCGTGGCTCCGCCGTCGCGTCGAAGTGCCGCTTGCCGCGATATTCCCGGAGCCGGTCGTCGTTCCCGCCGGTCACATCCATTGCGGACACCTCCTCCGGCAGCCCCGCCCGGTGCCCCTCTTCCACTGTGACGCCCCCGGCCGTGAAGCGCACAGGGACGGGAAGAGGGGACGGGTGGGGACGGGCGGGACGGGGCGGGGACGGGTTCGCGGAGCGGCGCCTGCCGGGACGGAGCAAGTATGTCGACATCAAGTATCTTGACATCGAGAAACTCTCCCGGCAGTCTTCCTTCTTGATCCATCGGACTTTCGATGTCGGGCATATCCGAGGGGCGGGCGGATGCGACGGGCGACGCGACGCGGCAGGGGGAGCGGGGAGACGAAGCCCTTGAGGAACGAGCGGGGCGGACAGGGGCTGCTGGCCCAGCTGCGAGATCCGCCGGGCGGGCGCAATGCGCGGATCATGCTGCTCGCGCTGACCCTGGACCGGACCGGCTCGGGGCTGTGGGCCGCGTCCTCGGTCCTGTATCTCACCTTCGTGACGCGACTGAGCGCCGAAGAGATCGGTGTGCTGCTGGGCGTGGCCGGAGTGGCGGGCATCGCGGGATCACCGCTGGCCGGACGGCTGGCCGGCCGCTTCCCGCTGCGCCCGTTGCTGATCGGCTGTCATCTGCTGCGTCTGGTGACGCTCGTCCTGGTCCTGGTGTGCGGCAGCTTCGAGGCGCTGCTGCCCGTCATCGCCGTCACGTACCTGGGGGACAGGGCGGCGAAGACACTGGAGATGCTGTTCGCCACCCGGACGGCGGGCGAGCGGCGGGCGGCCTACCAGGCGCTGTCCCGCAGCGCGTCCAACGCGGGTTACGGTCTCGGCGCCGGTATCGCGGCCATCGGCCTGGCCGTGGGGACCAACGACGCCTACCGGGCCCTGATCCTGGGCAACGCGCTGTCCTTCGCCGTCGCCGCGGCGCTGGTGTGGCGTACGGGCGAGCCGCGGGAGAGGACCGTCGAGGTGACCGGGGCTCCGGTCGGCGCGGCGTCGGCAGGGGAGCGGTCGTCCGCTCGCAGGGCCGGCCCGTGGCGGGACCGCGGCTATCTCACCTTCGTGCTGCTGGACATCCCGATGAACCTGGACGACTCGATCCTCGGAGTCGGCTTGCCGCTGTGGCTGGTGAACCGCACCTCGGCACCGCACGCGCTCATCCCGGCCTTCCTGGTCATCAACACCGTGATGGTCGTGGTGCTGCAGATCAGCGTGTCCAAGCGGGCCGAGGGGCCGCGCCGGGCCACCCGGGCGGTGCAGCTGTACGGGGCCATGGTGTTCGTGTGCTGCGTGCTCCTGGCGGCGGCCACCCGGGGCGGGACCTGGATGGCCACCGCCGCCCTGCTCGCCGCGGCGCTGGTGGTGACCCTGGCGGAGCTGATGCGGTCGGTGAGTTCGTGGGAGCTGGCGGTCCTGCTCGCACCCCGGGATGCCCGCGCCGCGTATCTGGGGGTGGCCGGGATGTCCCAGTCCATTCAGAAGTCCGCCGGGCCGCCGCTGCTGACCGGCGCGGTGATGGCGGCCGGACCGGCGGGCTGGCTGGTGCTGGGCACGCTGGTCGCGGGCTTCTCGGCCGTCCAGGGACGGGCCTGCGCGCGACGGCTCCGCGCGCTCTCGCCGCCCGCCGCGCACAGGCCCGTCCCCGCACCGACGGACCCGGGACGTGTGCCGAACGTCCCGTCTGCCCGGCGGTCGGACGGAGCTACTTCCGAGACGCGTCAGCACTCTCCAGGAACACCGGATTGGTGAGCGCCGCCAGTGCCCCCGGCAGCCCCGGCACCGTCGCCGGGTGCCGGACCTCGGCCCGCACATAGGCGGCGTAGGCCGGCGTCGTACGCCACTGAACCGTTCCCGTCCCCGACTCCGGTAGCGCGGCCGTGAACAGCGTGCCCTGGTCGGTGACGAAGTGCGCGGTGCAGCCGGGCGCTCCGGTCACCTCCAGCCGTACGGTGACCGGGTTGTCGTCCCCGTCCACCCGCAGCCGCTCGCCGATCCCGGCGTGCAGTCCGCGCCCGCCCGAGGCGCCGAAGGACAGGGTGACGGCGGACGACTCGGCGATGTACGAGCGCCCCGCCCGGATCCCGGCCGTGATCGCCCCGCGCGACAGCTCGTCGGCGAGGACGACGGTCTGCGGCAGTCCCACCCTGTCCGGCTCCCGGTGCGCGTCGCTGTTGCCCATCGCCGGAACCCACGGCTTCGACGAACGGACGGCAGCGACAAGGGAGTTGTCCCACTCGGCCAGGGCGATCTCGTCCTCCGGGGTGTAGGCCCCGTTCCACACCTCCACCGCGTCCGCCTCACCGAAGCCGAACTTCCAGTGGCAGCCGATGCAGGTGGCGTGCGGGTGCGCGGGCACGACCAGACCACCGGCCCGCCGCACGGCCTTCGCGTAGTGCCCGAACCGGTTGTCGCGGGCCCGGTAGCGCCAGTCGATCCAGGTGCCCGGGTCGGTGCCGAGCGCGATCACATGTCCGTTGCGGGTGGTGATCTCCTCACCCGTGAGGACGAGCAGATCGTCACCCCACAGCCCCTCCCACGCGCCGTGCGCGGAGTGCGTGTTGTGCTCGCTGCTGTTGATGAAGTCGAGCCCGGCCGCGCGAGCGGCGGCGGCGATCCCGTCCGGGGTGCGCCTGCCGTCCGAGTGGACGGAGTGGAGATGGCAGTCCCCGCGGTACCAGGCGCGCCCGCGCCCCTTCGCGCGCTCCGGCGGGTACAGGGGCTTCGGCGTGGGCCCGGTGGGCCCGAAGCGCAGGGTGATCGTCACCTCGTACGGGAGCCCTTCCGGGGCGACGGTGTACGGCCCGAGGGCGATGTTCCAGGTCCCGGCCCGTACCGGACCGGCGATGTAGCCGGGCGTCGCCTCGTCGGCCCGGATGAAGAAGCCGCTGCGCGCGCCGCCGGACCAGCCCCGGAACCCCCGCCCGCCCAGCTCCGTGCCGCGCTCGTCGAAGATGCCGATGTCGAGGGCGTTGCCCTGCGTCCCGGCCGGGACGGGCGTCTTTTCGTACGTGTACGAGACGGCGATCTCCCGTGCCCCGCGCGGCACTTCGACCGGCAGATACACATAGTCGGGCGACCCGGTCGGCAGGGTGCCGCGCACGGTCCTGGTCCGGTCGGGGGCGTCGTTGCCGGTCGCGGCGTCGGCGAAGCTCACGGTGCCCGACGTCAGAGCGGTGGCCGCCGTCCCGACGAGAAGGCCGCGCCTGGCCATCGGCCGGCCGTGGGCGGATTGCGATGAGGACATACGAGTGGCTCCCCGGGGGTCGTGGTGGCGAGAATGACGTACGCGACCCTGGCGGGAAGCCGTGAACTCCGGAAGAACGCCGAGAGGCACGAGCGGGGCCCGTACCGCGAGACACTCGGCTTTCCACACCGCACGGCATACGTTGGGGCCGTCACCGGACCACGACGGAGGTGCCCTCGTATGCGGATCGCCACCACGATCTTCCTCACCGATGAGACGATCACGCCGCTGCGGCTCGCCCGCGAGCTCGAACAGCGCGGTTTCGCCGGGCTCTACCTGCCCGAGCACACCCACATCCCGGTGAGCAGGGACACCCCCTACCCGGCCGGTGGCGAACTCCCGCCCGAGTACGGGCGCACCCTCGACCCCTTCGTCGCCCTCGCGCAGGCCGCCGCGGTCACCGAAAGCCTCGCCCTCGGCACCGGCATCACGCTCGTCGCCCAGCACGATCCGATCGACCTGGCGAAGCGGATCGCCACCCTCGACCATCTCTCCGGCGGCCGGTTCACGCTGGGCCTCGGCTACGGCTGGAACGTCGAGGAAGCCGCAGACCACGGAGTGGACTGGTCGACGCGCCGCGACCTCACTCGCGACCGGATGGCCCTGATGCGCGCCCTGTGGGCGGCCGAACCGACGGCGTACGAGGGCGAGTTCGGCTCGGTGCGGGCCAGCCACGCGTACCCGAAGCCGGTCCAGGAACCCCGCGGCCCGGTGAACGGCCCCCGCACCCTGATCGGCGGCGCGGCGGGCCCGAAGCTGTTCGCGCACATCACGCAGTACGCGGACGGCTGGCTCCCGATCGGGGGCCGCGGCCTGACGGAGTCCGTACCGAAGCTGCGCGAGGTGTGGGAGTCGGCCGGCCGGGATCCGAAGCAACTCCAGGTGGTCCCGTACGCGGTACTCCCGAGCCCGGGGAAGCTGGCGCACTACGCGGAGCTGGGCATCGAGGAAGTCGTCCTGCAACTGCCCCCGGCGGGGGAAGGGGAGGTGCTGCGCACACTGGACGGCTACGCGGAACATCTGTGAGCGGTGCAACCGCCGGCCCGATACGTGCATCTTCCCTAATCAGAGATCGATCGGGGCCGGGGACGGGAGCACGATGAACAGGCCGGTGCGGCACGTGGCCATCTTTTGCGGACTGCTGGTGCTGGCCCTGCTGCTGCGCGCGAACTGGCTCCAGCACATCCGCAGCGAGTCACTGGCCACCGACGAGCACAACCGCCGGGTGAAGATCACCCAGTTCGCCACCCCGCGCGGCGACATCATCGTGGGCAGCCGGGCGATCACCGGCTCCAAGGCGGTCGACGGCACCGACTTCAAGTACCGGCGGACCTTCCAGCAGGGCGAAATGTACGCCCCGGTCACCGGCTACGCCTCCCAGGCGCAGGGCATGTCCCTGCTGGAGAAGACGTACGACACCATCCTCAGCGGCCAGGACGACCGGTTCGCGTTCCGGCACGCCAAGGACATCCTCACCGGCGAGCAGCGGCGCGGCGGCGACGTGATCACCACGATCGACCCGAAGGCGCAGAAGGCCGGCTACCAGGGGCTGACCGCTCTCGGCGCACGGGGCGCGGTGGTCGCTCTTGACCCGCCCACGGGAAAGGTCCTGGCCCTCGTCTCCACGCCCTCGTACGACCCCACCGTCTTCGCCGGGAACTCGTTCAAGGAGGGCGACCGCTTCCAGGCCCTCGTCAAGGACAAGCGCAAGCCGCTGGCGAACCGGCCGCTGCGCGAGACCTTCCCGCCCGGCTCGACGTTCAAGATCCTCACGGCGGCCGCGGCCCTGGAGAACGGTGTGGTCACCGACGTCGACGCGGCGTCCGACGCCGACTCCCCGTACCCCCTGCCGCTCTCCTCGAACAAGATCAGCAGCGAGGCCGGTGACGCGGTGTGCGCCAAGGCGTCCATGAAGACCGCGATGCAGTACTCCTGCAACAACGTCTTCCTCGACGCGGCGTCCAAGGTCGGTGCCGACAAGATGCGCGAGACGGCGGAGAAGTTCGGCTTCAACTCCGATGTGTACTCGGACGAGTTCGGAGACATGCTCGCCACCAGGAGCCTCTACCCGAAGGAACTGGACAAGCCCGGAACGGCGCTGACCGGCATGGGCCAGGGCAGCCTCACCAGCACGCCGATGCAGATGGCCATGGTGACGGCCGCCCTCGCCAACGACGGCAAGCTGATGCAGCCGTACATCGTCGAAGAGCTGCGCGGTCCGGACCTGTCGGTCCTGGAGAGGCACGAGCCGAAGCTCAAGAGCCGGGCCGTGTCGGAGGAGACGGCGAAGAAGGTCCAGGAAATGATGGAGTTCACCGCCAAGGAGGGCAGCGCCCAGCGGGCCCTGATCGACGGCGTCACGGTCGGCGGCAAGACCGGTACGGCGCAGCGCGGCGTGAACGTGAAGGACGAGGTGCCGTACGGCTGGTTCGTCTCGTACGGAAAGAAGGCCGATGGTCGGTCGGTGGCGGTCGCGGTGTTCATCGACCCGACGGACATGGACATCTCGCGGCAGGACATCTCGGGCGGACGCCTCGGCGCCCCGATCGCGAAGAACGTGATGCGGGCCGTACTGGGGGAGTAGCCCGCACCGCACGTCCCGACGGGGGCGCCCGTCGCCTCTCGCCGACGGTGGCGGCGTGCACCGGCCCGCCGCCCCCCTGCACCCACGGACGACGCCCCGGGCGGCAGCGGCCGGTCCGCGCGGGACCGTGACCCGTCGGCGGGCCGTTCCCGGCCCGCCGCGAGATCACTTCACCGTGACGGCATCGCCGGTGGAGACGACCTTCATGGTCGTGGTCGTACCGAGGAACGCCCAGCGCCAGCTGCCCGAGGCGGTGGCCTTCACCGTCGTGCGCAGATGGCCCTTGCTGTCCGTCGTCGCCGTCTTCACGGTGCTGTAGGAGCCGCCGGGCTTCTTGTACTGCAGCTTCACCACCTGTCGGGTGAACGCGTGGTACTTGAGGTCCGTCCAGTTGGCCCGCGACAGCTTCCCGGTGACGGTCAGGGTGCCGCCCTTCCTGACCGGCTCGGGCGTGGCGTCCGTGGTCAGGGTCGCGGCGCGCTTCACTTTGAACAAGGCGATCTGGTCGGAGATCCAGTAGTCGCGGTCATTCGCCTGGACCGTGGCGTTGACCTGCCAGGTCCCCGCGACCGCGTTGGCGTCCCAGCCCTTGTTGCCGCTTCCGTACGAGTCGATCCACGACGGGTCGATCTGCATCGTCGCCGTGCAGACGGACGTTGTCGTGCTGACCTTCCTGCACGTCGTGCCGAGGTGGTCGACCGGCCCGTGGCCGTTGGACGTGTTGAACGCGGACACATCGGCGACCCCCTTCACCCCCGAGTTGTCCTTGATCGTCATGGTGATCGGGAACCGCTTGATGTTCTTGATCCCGACGATCACGTTGCTGCCGCCGTTCACGACGGTCTTGGTGACGCGGATGTCACCCCGCCCCTCCGCGTGAGCGGCCGGAGCCACCGCGATCCCCGTGGCCACCGCCCCGACCACGCATGCCGCAGCGATTCTTCTGCGCATGTCCCACCCCTGTTCTCCCCTGCCTCGTGACAGCGGGAGAACAGGGTAGCGATCTCCGGATCCGCCTTGCCCGTACGGAGTCCGGGACGACCTGCGGTCGGATCTCCAGCAGGAGGGCCGGCGGTGTGCGCATGCCGGCGGGGCATCGAGGAGGTCGTCCTGCAACTACGACGGAGGCCAACGGGGACGAGACCACCTGCACGCACCCGGCCCCGCTCCTTGTCCCACCCCCCATGTGCCGATCGGTCTAAGGTGGAATCCCATGTCGCGAACTCGCGCCGAGCACAAGGAGGCGGAATGCTCGCCAACTCGTCGGCGCTGACGGCCGGAAGGCGTCATTCGGTCGGACGGCGCTGGGATGGAACCGTTCTCGCCGTGGGCAATACCGCAGCCGCTGAATGTCGTGTCGAGCGATGGGAAGACGTCGTCGCGGTGGCAGCCGGCAACGTCCATACCGCGACGAACACGGGCAGGTCTCATACGGTGGGACTCCGGTCGGACGGCACGGTGCTGGCAACGGGGTGGAATGGCGATGGGCAATGTGATGTCGCCGGATGGCGAGGCGTCACGGCCGTGGCCGCAGGCTGGCGCCGCACACTCGGGCTACTCGCGAATGGCCGCGTGCTAGCAGTCGGCCGGAGTTCGGAAGGACAGTGCGACGTGCAGTCCTGGCACGAGATCGTCGCCCTCTCGTGTGGTGACTGGCACTCGGTCGGCGTCCGGTCGGACGGTTCTGCACTGGCCGCAGGGAACAATCGACGACGGCAGTGTGCCGTTGAAGGGTGGCGTGACCTGGCCGCCATTTCGGCCGGGTATCTCCATACCGTCGGCCTCAGAACCGACGGGCGGGCAGTAGCGACCGGAGACCGGGCAACCGGGGTGTGTGAGGTCGATGAGTGGGAAGACGTGGTGGCGCTCGGCGCGGGCAGCTACCACACCGTCGGGGTCACTGCGTCCGGACGGGTCCTCGCAGCGGGAGACAACAGCTACGGACAGTGCGAAGTCGGCGATTGGCGCGACATTGTCGCCGTGGCGGCTGGTTCAACGCACACCCTTGGCCTGCGTGCCAACGGCACAGTCGTGACCTCAGGGAACAATGCCGACAGACAGTGCGAAGTCGATGCCTGGTCCGGAGTCCAGCTTCCATAGACCTCCGGGCCGCACCAACGCGAACTGACATGCCGTCATTCGGCGAGCCCCAGAGGCCTCGCGGGGTTGTAGAAATCGCCGACCTTGGCGGCGCCACCTTCTGTCATCAGTACCAGGTCGGCCCCGATGGATTCCGACGGATCAAGATCTTCGCGGACGATCCAGAGGAAGCCCAAAAGCTATCGGTAAGGTTCGTCGAAGACCCTTGATCGCGACGAGGTCGCCGCCCTGTTCCAGGAGCAGGGCGGCGGTCGGGTGGACGTCGGGCAGGTGCTGCATGTCAACGCAGGTGCACATCCGACCCGTTGAGGTCCGCTGAGGCGGGTCGCTCGTCGGTCCGGTGACGGGGCGGTGGCCTGCCGTTCACGGCTGGTGGCGGGGGCCTCTCCGGGTGCGCGTCGGCTGCGCAGAATGTAGGCCTGTTCTACGGGCGTGCGTGCGATTACCATGTGTGTTCTTTACAATTCGCGCACATGTCACTTGCCTTCCGGGCCGCACCGCGCGTTGGCGCGTCGTCCGTGAAGTCCTGGCGCGCACCCTTCACTTCACCGGTCCGGGGGGAACGGAATGTCCAGCCACTCACGTACGGCCGCGAGATCCGCGGCGTACACCGCCTTGCTGCTCACCTTGTCGGTCCTGCTCTCATTGCTGATCCCCGCGACCGCCGCCCAGGCGTACGCCGGTGCGGCGCCCGCGGCAACGGCAGCCGCCCCGGCCGACGAGGACTGTTCCGTTCTGCCGCTCTCACCCTTCGGTGAAGCCGCCCCGGCTGAAGGCGCCGTGACCATCCCGGCGAACGGGGCGGCCTGCCTCACCTTCACGGCCGAGGCGCCCGGCCTGCACAAAGTCGTGCTCGTGGACAGCCGCGCGACTGCGTACGCCAAGGTCTTCGACGGCGATACGGAGATCAACTGCTACGACGCCAAGTGGGGCGACGGCTGGTGCGCGCTGCCCCGCGCGGGCGCCTACACGCTGCGCCTGGCGACCGCCTGGTCCGAGCCGGGCAAGCCCACCGTCGCCGTCGTTCCCCTCGGCTCCACCAAGGGCTGCGCCCCGGAGATCAGCACCGCCTGGGACACCGCACCCGTCGTCGCCTCGGCGGCCGGGGCGAACGCGATCCAGTGCCAGCCGTTCTCGGGCAAGCCCGGTGAGCGCATCACCGACAAGATCAAGACGACCGTGTACGGACAGAGCGGCTCGTGGATCACCGACGGGACCGGTGCCCGGATCTGCCCGCGTTCCAACGAGGACGGCAGCGAGGGCTGCGTACTCCCCGGTCACGGCCCGTACCGGGTCCTCTCCCAGGTCACCTCGGCCGAACACGGCTTCCCGGCCGAGTACACCCTGACCGTCCGCCGGATCTCCGACCCGGCCGGCTGCACCCGCGTCCCCCTGAACGGATACAACTCCGCACCGACGACCGCGGTACCGGCCAGCGGCTGCAAGACGTTCACCGCCCCGGTCGCCGGACGCTACAACGTGTACGCCGTCCAGGACGGCGCCCGTTCGTCGCTCGCCGTGTACGACCGGGACGGCAAGACCGTCTGCTCCGCCGGGAACGCCTGCGACCTGGCCGCCGCCGGTGACTACACCGTCTTCACCGACCACCCGACGCTGATCCTCGACAGCTCCGCCACCACCGGCTGCGAGCCTGTCGAACTCGGCCTGTACCGTTCCGCGTTCGACGCGGCGGGTGAGATCGACTGCCTGATCCTGCCGCTCCCCGCGAAGGCCCGGCTGGCCGTGCTGAAGGCCCTCAGCGGGCCCGAGCCGCGCCCCGACGTGACCGTCGTCGACGCCGCCGGTGAACAGCGGTGCGACTGGACCGACCTCTCGGCAGGTACGTGCGCACTCACCGGCAAGGCCCCGTTCCGAGCCCTGGTCTCCACCGACAGCCAGTCGAATCCGACCGGCCCGTACGCCCTCGCCCTGCACCGCACCGACATGGCGAGCGACTGCGCGGCCATCCCGGCGGGCGACTTCACCGCGACGAGCCCGGCGGCCCGGTTCTCCACCGGCGACGGTGTCTTCTCGCACTGCCTGACCATCCCGGCCGACGACCACAGCGTCTACGAGAACCTTCAGCTCCAGGCGGCCCCCGGCACCACGTCCACCGCCGACTTCACCGTCCTGGATCCCCACGGCAAGCGGGTCTGCTCCATATACGCGTCCCTCTCCACCTGGACCACGTGCGAACTGACCCCCGGCGTCGCCCACACCGTGCTCGTCACGGGCCGTGACACCGCCGCCGACTACACCCTGACCCGCCGCGATGTCACCGCGACGGCCAAGGGCTGCACCCCGAACCCGGTGACGAAGGTCGGCGGTCCGTCCACCGGCGGCGATATGGGAGCCCCCGGCGAGCTGCGCTGCCGTCAGGTCACCACCGCCGACGCCGAGGACGTCCTGCACATGAACGTCCGTGACGCGCTCGGCACCGCGAACGTGGTGGTGTACGGCGCGGACGGCACCGCCCTGTGCAACAAGAACCAGGCGTGCGCAGTCACCGGCTCCACCCACTACCAGGTCCTGGTCACCGTCCGGTCGGGGCTGAAGGCCGCCGACTCGTACCGCTTCGACGCCCTGCGCATCGCCGGAGCCGAAGGACCGGCCGCCGAGTGCGAGAAGGTCCCCAACGTCGCCTTCGGATACGGCCCGGTCACCGGCACCCTCGACGAGCAGCACACCGCACTCTGTGCCGCACTGCCCACCGCGTACCGCGACTACTTCGAGATGAAGATCAGCGACACGACGGGCGCCACCGAGACGGCGGTACCCGCGCTGTACGACCCGAGCCTCGACAACGGCTGCATTCGCTACATCCCGACCGGCTACGACTGCGCCGTGAACGAGCCGTACACCAAGGAGACCACCCCGAGCATCCTCGTCCTTTCGCTGCCGGAGAAGGCATCGAAGACCTCGTACGAGGCCGAGGCGGTCTGCACGTCCGTCCTCTGCGGCACGGAGCAGGTGACCATCGGGCAGATCACTCCGGCCACCGGGGCCAGTGGTACGAAGGCGACGGTTCAGCTGAGCGGCACGTCGCTCCACAAGGACGACGAGATCGTGCTGTCTCTCAGCGGCAAACAGATCACGTCGACCACCACCGCGGTCTCGGCGGACCGGCGGACCTTGACGGCCGTACTCGACCTGACCGGGGCCGCCGTCGGGACCTGGGACGTCGGCGTCAACACCCACAACGGGTGGGGGTACCAGCGCGGCAGCTTCACCGTCACCGGGGCCCTGCTCAGGAACAGCGCACCCCCGGCCGTCACCGGCACCGCGAAGGTGGGGGAGCGGCTCACCGCCTCCACCGGCACCTGGACCCCCGCCCCGGCCTCGTACGCCTACCAGTGGAACGCCGACGGCAAGGCGGTCTCCGGCGCGACCGCGTCCACGTACACCGTCCCCGCGACGCTGCTCGGCAAAAAAATCACCGTCACCGTCACGGCCCGTCGCACCGGCACCCCGGACGTCCAGGCCACCTCGGTAGCGGTCACGCCCTCCCAGGGGACGGCGCCCAGGGCCACCACGGCCCCGAAGATCACCGGAACCGCCAAGGTGGGCGCCAAGCTGACGGCTGCGCAGGGCAGTTGGACACCGTCCGCCACCTCGTACGCCTACCAGTGGAAGGCGGACGGCAAGGCGATCAAGGGCGCGACCGTGTCCACGTACACCGCCCCGGCGTCGCTGCTCGGCAAGAAGGTCACGGTCACCGTCACGGCCCGTCGCACCGGCCACGCAGACGGCTCCGCGACCACCGCCCCGGTGAAGATCGCCACGGGCAGCGCGCCCAAGGCCACCAAGCAGCCCACGATCTCCGGCACCGCGAAGGTGGGCCGCACCCTCAAGGCCGCCCACGGCTCCTGGACGCCCGCCCCGACCTCGTACGCCTACCAGTGGTACGCGAACGGCAAGGCGATCAAGGGGGCCACCAAGTCCTCGCTGACGCTCAAGTCCGCCCAGCGCGGCCAGAAGATCACCGTGAAGGTGACCGCCCGCCGCACGGGCCACACCAGCGGCTCGGCCACCAGCAAGGCGACGAAGGCGGTCGCCCGCTGACATCGGGAGTGTGATCGACCAGGGCCGGGCGCCTCACCCGTGGTGGGGCGCCCGGCCCTTTCGCGCACCGTCGCCGGTCAGAGTGAGGGGCAGAGCCCGGACAGCAGGGCCGGCAGCTTGCGCATGTCGTCGAAGACCACGGTGTCCGGGCCCTCCAGCCAGTGCGCCGGGGTGAGGCCGCCCGCGTAGCCCAGCGACCGCATACCGGCCGAACGGGCGGCCTGGACGCCGTACTTGCTGTCCTCGACGACGACGCAGGCGGACGGTTCGACCCCCATCCGCCGGGCCGCGTGGAGGAAGAGATCGGGAGCGGGCTTGCCGTGCGCGACCTCACTGGCGCTGAAGATCCGGCCCTCGAAGTGGGAGTGGAGCCGGGTGTGGCCGAGGGTGTGCCGCATCTTCTCGTGGCTGCCGCTCGACGCCACGCAGCTGGGGAGCGTGAGGGCGGCCAGCGCCTCGCGGATGCCGTCGACCGCGACGAGTTCGGTGTCCACCGCATCGCGGTGAAGCCGCTCGAACCGCTCCTGCCAGACCGGGGCCCGACCTGGCAGGCGGGCATCGATCAGCTCACCGATGGACGCGTTCGACCGGCCCACGAACTTCTCGATGACCTCGTCCTCCGTCAGTGCCCACCCCAGCTCGGCGCCCACTTGGACCTGGACGCGCACGGCGATTCGTTCGCTGTCGACGAGCACGCCGTCGCAGTCGAATATGACGAGTTCCGGGGGAGGCGCAGGGATCGTGGTCATCCGGACAGGATAGGGACGCCCACGGTCGGCGTAGGCGCGCGGAGGACGGGGCGTGGTGGACGGGGCGGGGAGATACGGTTGTCGCCATGCGGTTTGCGGGGGCCTCCAGATGGCGGGTCCGGCCACCGCTGGTCAGCATGGACCCATGCCCCTCGACCAGGGAGAACCCATGTCCATCGCGGTACTCGGAGCGACCGGAGGCCAGGGCGGCGCGGTTGCCGCCGCCCTGCTGGAGGCAGGACACGGCGTGCGCGCCGTGGTGCGCGACCCCGGCAGCGGACGGGCCAAGGCGCTGGCGGTGGCCGGAGCGGAGGTCGTCGCCGGAGATCTGTTCGACGCGGCCTCGCTCGCCGAGGCGTTCCGGGGTACGACGGCCGCGTTCGCCGTCACCACCCCGTTCCAGGACGGTCTGGACGCGGAGGTGGCCCAGGGCGCGGCGATCGTCCGGGCAGCCGCGGACGCCGCACTGCCGCATCTGGTGCTGGCCTCCGTAGCCAGTGCGGACCGCGGCACCGGCGTCCCGCACTTCGAGACCAAGGCCAGGACCGAGGAACTGCTCGCCGACTCCGGGCTTCCGGCGACGGTGGTGGCACCGACCTACTTCTACGACAACGCGCTGGGAGCCATGGACGAGGTCGCCGCCGGCCTTCTCACCATGCCGCTCCCCGGCGACACCCCGCTCCAGCAGGTGGCCCGGCAGGACCTGGGCCGTGTCGTGGCCGCGGTCGTGGCCGATCCGGGCCGCTGGATCGGGCAGCGGATCGAGGTGGCGGGCGACGATCCCACACCGGTCCGGATGGCCGAGGAGATCGGCCGGGCCGCCGGGGGCACGGTCGCGTTCCGGCGTACGCCGCTGGAGGACCTGCGCACCATCAACCCCGACATGTTCGCCATGTACAGATTCCTGACGGACACCGGATACCAGGTGGACCTGGAGGCCCTGCGGGCGCAGTTCCCCGGCGTCCCCTGGACCTCGTACGCGGCGTGGGCGGACACCCAGGACTGGCCGGCGCCCCGCCCGTGATCCCCGCGTCCCGTTCCCGCCACCGCAGCGGGGGCACTGGTCACCAGGCGCTCACTCGCTCGGAGTGAGCGCCTCGATCTCTTGGTACGCCTCGGCCCGGCAGTCGCGGCAGCGGCCCGGGTCGGGGGAGCGGAAGGCGCGCTCGCAGCCGTCGCAGGTCTGGAAGGGCGTCACCCGGTGTACGGGAGTACGGAGAGGGGCGCGGGGGAGAGGGGGCGGGAGGAGCGCGGTGAGGCGGTGCCGGAGGAATCCCGCGGGGTGCTTGAGGGGCACGGGGATATCGCTGGTCAGGGCGCGGCGGATGGCCTCGGGGGTGGCCCCGCGTTCGAGCCAGGCGGCGAGGGCCGGGCCGAGGTCGTCGACATCGCGTTGGGAGAGAGGCAACTGTGGGGTGATCCGGCGCAGTTCGGCGAGGACATCGGCTGCGGTCCGGAGCAGCTCGGCGCTGGAGGTGTGGGGCGAGGGGAGCGGTGGGCGCTGAGCTCTGGGTGAGGTGGGCAGCGGTACGAGGCGGGGCGCGGGCGGGGTGGGTGCCTCGGGCGACGGCGCGGAGGCGGGTGCGGGCGACTGCTCGGGTACGGGAGCCTGGCGAGCGGGGCGGCGCGGCCTCGGCCGGGGTTGCGGCTCGGGTACCGGGTGCTTGCGCGGGGCGGCGGTGCCCGGCTGGTTGTACGAGCAGGTCCGGGTGATGACGCGGCCGTCGGGGAGGCGTTCGCGGGTGCGGCCCAGATAGCCGTGCGCCTCCAGTTCGCGCAACGCGGCGGCGGTGCGGGCCTCGCTCTCCGGGAAGCGTTCGGCGAGGGTCTTGATGCCGATCCTCGCCCCGGCGGGCAGCGACTGGATGTGGGTGGCGAGCCCGATCGCGAGGAGGGAGAGCGCGCGGTGCTGGGCGAGGTGATTGCCGACCACGGTGAAGCGGGTGGTGTGCCGGGAATTGATGTGCATGACACCGAATGTCGGTGTGGCGTCCACGGGTACGCGGGACGGGGCGCGCGAGGGCACGCTAATCTGCTGGGTATCCATCGGGAAGCTCCTGACTTCCTCGGTGGTCAGGCCCTCGGTCAGGATTGCCGTCCTGGACGGGGGCCGACGCATGTCTGCGGTTGTCGCGGTGAGCATATGTCAGGCAACCGGACGGAAATCCAGCTCAGTTGGCGAACCTCACCCGTGCGAGTGACGGGCCTCTGCGTGCGGCCGGGCGGGGGGTTGGGTTGGGGAATTTCTTCTCTCCCCAAAGCCTTGAAAGCCTTTTACGTCGGGCACCGCCTGGACGCGGCCAGCCAGGTCGCGGCGCACCAGGTCGCGGCTGTCGCGATCCGGTGCGGGGCGCGGACCTGGCGCGATCAGCCCTGACGCGCGTACGTGACGAAGGCGGACCAGGTGGCGGGGGCGACGTCGAGGTGGGGGCCCTGGACGTGCTTGGAGTCGCGGATGTGGACGGTGGTGGGGCAGGCGGCGACCTCGACGCATTCGCCGCCACCACCGCTGCTGTAACTGGACTTGCGCCAGTCGTAGGCGACCTCGATGCAGGCGCCGCCTTCGCCGTCGCTGTAGCTGCTCTTGAACCAGCGCAGTCGCTCGTTGTTCATCGCTCTCCCAGCATTTTCTCGATCAGCGTCAGGGACTCCTGGGGGGTGAGAGCCGCCGATTGGATAATTCCATAGCGGACGGCCAGCACGCGGACTTCCTCCATCGCGGTGATCAGTCGCGGATACGTGTGGATCTCCAGGTACGCCACTTGCTGTTGGCCCTTGGGCGTGACCAGGGTGAACGGGCCGTCCAAGCTTGGCTGCTCCATGCGGTCCAGCGGCATCAGCTGAATTTCAACTGTCCGGAGACGGCCGATGTGCAGGAGCTTCCGCAACTGCTCCCGATGTACGTCGCGTCCGCCGATGGGACGCATCAGCACGCTTTCGTCCAGGATGAAGTGGAACGTCGGCGAGGGCCAGGGGGCGAAGATTGCCTGGCGATCGAGCCGGTCGGCCACCCTCTTTTCGATGGTGTCTTCACTCAGCAGCGGCCGCCATTGAGTGAAGAGAGCACGTGCATAGGCCTCTGTCTGGAGCAGTCCGGGCACGGACTGGTTGTTGTAGACGTAGAGCTGTGCGGCCTCCGCCTCCAACTTGGCGTAGCTGCGGTACCACTCCGGATGTCGCGTGCGAGCCTTGTTCAGTGCTTCCTGCGCGTCGGGGATCGCTGCCCGTAGTACCCCTCCTGCCCCCAGCAGATCATCGGCCCGGTCAAGGAAATCGACTTGCGGCGTCCTTACGCCACGCTCCATCGCGGAGATCAGGTCCTCCCCGCAATGCGCTGCAAGCCCCAGTTGCCTCTGGCTCAGGCCCGCGCGTTCGCGCAGCACCTTGATCTGTCTGCCCAGTGCCCTGAACAGATGTGCAGTGCCGTCCGACTCGGCCGGGCGCTCCGGTCGTTCTTCGCGTTCTGCGTTCGCCATCTACCCGTACCGCTCTCTGTCCGCCTGGTCACGGCCGACGCCCCGTACAGCCCACCGGATGTGCCCGTACAGCTACTCGGAGTCGTGGTGTCACTCCTGGTCAGGGTACGAGGAACCGGACACGCTGAGTCACATGAACGCCGAAATCACCCTTGTGGGCGCCGAGTTCGTCCAACGATTCAGCGCCACCCGCCGAGGCGCACGGCTCGCCCGTCGGCTCGCTGTGCATCAACTCGACGAGTGGGGTGTGCCGTACGGGAGCGAGCTCTCCGACAACGCAGCCGTGGTCGTGGCCGAGCTGGCGGCCAACGCGGTGCTGCACGGGCTCGTAGCGGGGCGGGACTTCGAACTGAGGCTCGTCGCCCTCGCGGGCACGCTCCGTATCGAGGTGTCGGACGCGCGGGGAGAGCGGGGGCCCGAGCCGCGATCTCCCCGGCCCGGCGCGGAATCGGGGTTCGGCCTGCATCTGGTCGGGGCGCTGGCGACGTCGTGGGGCGTGAAGGACCGGGGCGTGGGCAAGACGGTCTGGGCCACGTTGGCCACGACCCCGTGAACGTCAGCCGACGCGGACGAGGTGGATCACGATATTGGTGACCTGGGCCTCTGCGATCTCGTTCAGCACTCGATAGCGCCCGACGTGCACGCGTCGCAGCGTGGGGGGAGCCGTATGGTGCAGATCCTTGAGGCGGCGGGTTGTCGGCGAGCAGGTCGACGGCATCCAAACACTTGTTGCGTCCTGTGTCCAGTGAGTGGTGGTATCGGTCCCCCGGCGCCCGGTCGCCCTCGCCATCACGACGGTGACCGGGCGCCCCCGTGTCAGAGTGCGAGCAGTGCTCGTACGGGGATGAAGGTGTCCGACAGCGGGCGTACCGCCATCCGCATCAGGGCGAGGGCGTTGTCGTCCCCCGCGATGCGGTTGGCGCTCAGCTCGCCGCAGGTCAGGCACTCGTGGATGAGCGCCCACTCCCCGTCCTGCCGGACGGACAGGCTGAGTGCCGTCATCCGGCCCCGGCAGTCGGCGGCCCGGTCGCCCGGTATCCGCCGGTCGACGTGCAGGCTGGTCAGGCAGTGCGGGCAGTGGTTGCGGTGCCCGGTGCCCGGCGCGTTCAGCGGTACGTCGAGCCGGCAGCCGACACAACGGAAGGCGTCGCCGTGGGCTCCGCCCGGTCCGTGCAGGACGTCCTTGCGCCTCTGCGGGCGGTGGGCCGGTCGGTGGGGTTTACGTCGTGGCACGGCGTGGCCGCCGTCCTGTCCTCGGTCGTCGTCGGTGGGTCACAGATCACCGAACGCTTCGAGAGGGAACGGCGGTTGGGCCAGCGGTCGTACGGCCATCCGCATCAGGATCAGCTGGTTGTCGTCCCCGCAGATCGGGTTCGAGGTCAGCTCGTCGCAGCGGGTGCAGCGGTGGATGACCATCCAGTCGCCGGTGCGCAGGACCGCGATGGAGATCGGAGTCATGCGTGCCCCGCAATCGGACGGACCGCCCTCGATGTGGTCGAGGCAGTGCTGCGAGTGCAGGCAACTGGGGCAGTGGTTGCGGCGGCTGCCATCGGGCGCGAGCGTGGCGACGGTCAGCCCGCACCACAGGCAGGTGAAGGTGTCGGTCCTCAGGAAAGCACTGGCGCCGTTGGCGGAGGACTTGGTCGAACGGTGCTGGGGGTTGTCGGTGGACACCCGGTTTTCTCCTTGCCGAAGGGGATGAGCAATGCAGCAGGGAAGTACCGAGCAGCCCTCGGGGGCGTGGGCCTCAGAGGCATGGCACGTCAGCCGGGAATCACGTACTGACGAAAAGGAAACGCGTGCCGATCAGCGGACGCGGGTCAGTGGGATGCCGCGAGCGTGCGCATGCGCGCAGGTCCGGTCGCCCCGGCGCACATGAGGGCGCGACGAGGGAAGCTCGGAACTACTGGCCGGGGCATACATCAACTGCTTTCCAGGGCAAGCGCCCATAGGTCACCGACGGTCCGCACCGCGGTCGAGGTCCAAGCACCGTAACAACGCACCGAGCGCGGGGCCAGCGATTTAGGGGCTGGGTCGACCGCCGGACGGGCTGGATTCGCGGGCCTCGGCAACCAGTGCCGGGAGCTCCGTCCAAGCGCTGATGCGCCAGTCCGCCGTCTCCACCACGCCGCTCTATATAATTTTCTATATAGTTGTGCCTGCGGAATTACCTTGGCGAATCGAGATCGAGCCCGAGGTTCGGCAGTGGCCGGCGTTGCTCCTGATGCCCAGTACGACAAGGCCGAGCGGGCGGCCGACATGCTCGCGGCGAAGCCCGCCGCTCTGGCCGAGCCGTACCCCAGACACCTCGGCGGCAAGGTGCGTGAGCTGCGCTTCGCCATGGACGGCAGCGCGGTGCGCATCACCTACGAGCGTGCTCAGCCGGCCCAGAAGGTGTGCGAGGCGGACCACGGAGCGGCCGCGCACACATACGACCGATTCGAGGAGGCGTGATCGTGGATCACTCCCAGTGGAAGACACGGCAGACCAGGAAGCTTCTGGGGGAGAGGGTCGAGGAGTCGTCCGCCTACATCGAGGCCGGGTACGCCTTCGCGCTGGGGCAGGCCGTCTACGACCGGCGGACCGGACTCGGACTGTCGCAGGCCGAGCTGGCCCGTCGTGCGGGGATGACACAACCGCAGATCTCCCACATCGAGGGTGGTGACTCCGTTCCGACCCTGGCTCTGCTGACGCGCCTGGCCAAGGCCCTGGACGCTTCGCTCACCATCGATCTGGACGGTGACACCTCGGCGTTCTCCTTCACCGCGCACGAACGCGGCGGCCCCGGCGGGATCGCCACGGGCGGGCGATCCTCGGCCGCCTGACGCAGCTCGCCGCCGGTACGCGCGGGGACTGGGCCGGCCGGCCCCTCCGGCAGGGCCGGGAGGCGGTCGCCCGGCAGATGCCTTGGTCCGGGGCGCGGGCCTCGCTCGTATGCTCGCTCCATGACCGATCCTCAGCGCGGACGTCCGACCACCAATTCCATGCGGCGAGCCCTCAAGCGGGCCCGCGACGGTGTCGCTCTCGATGTGACCGAGGCCGCCGTGCTGCTCCAGGCGCGAGGCGACGACCTGACGGACCTCGCAGCCTCGGCCGCCCGGGTGCGCGACGCCGGTCTCGAAGCCGCAGGCCGGCCGGGCGTCATCACGTACTCCCGCAAGGTCTTCATCCCGCTGACCCGGCTCTGCCGCGACAAGTGCCACTACTGCACCTTCGTCACCGTCCCCGGCAAGCTCCGCCGCGAGGGCCACGGCATGTTCCTCTCGCCCGACGAGGTGCTCGACATCGCCCGCCAGGGCGCGGCCCTGGGCTGCAAGGAAGCCCTGTTCACGCTCGGCGACCGGCCCGAGGACCGCTGGCCCGAGGCCCGGGAGTGGCTGGAGGCCGAGGGGTACGACGACACCCTCGCGTACGTACGCGCCATGGCGATCCGGGTCCTGGAGGACACCGGCCTCCTCCCGCACCTCAACCCGGGTGTGCTGACCTGGACCGACCTCCAGCGCCTCAAGCCCGTCGCCCCGTCCATGGGCATGATGCTGGAGACCACCGCCACCCGCCTGTGGTCCGAACCGGGCGGCCCGCACCACGGCTCCCCGGACAAGGAACCCGCCGTACGCCTGCGGGTGCTGGAGGACGCGGGCCGCTCCAACGTCCCGTTCACGACCGGCATCCTGATCGGGATCGGCGAGTCCTACGAGGAGCGCGCCGACTCCCTCTTCGAGCTCCGCAGGACCGCCCGCGCCTACCACGGCATCCAGGAAGTCATCGTCCAGAACTTCCGCGCCAAGCCGGACACGGCGATGCGCGGCATGCCGGACGCCGAACTGGAGGAGCTGGCCGCGGCCGTCGCCGTCGCTCGGCACGTCCTCGGTCCGTCCGCCCGCATCCAGGCGCCGCCGAACCTCGTCGACGCCGAGTACGGGCTGCTCATCGGCGCGGGCATCGACGACTGGGGCGGCGTCTCCCCGCTCACCCCCGACCATGTGAACCCCGAACGCCCCTGGCCGCACATCGACGAACTCGCCGCGAAGACCGCCGAGTCGGGCTTCGCGCTCCGCGAACGCCTCACCATCTACCCGGAGTTCATCCGGCGCGGCGAGCCCTGGCTCGATCCCCGCCTGCTCCCGCACGTCCGCGCCCTCGCCGACCCGGAGACGGGCCTCGCGAAGGAGGGGGCGATCCCCGTCGGCCTGCCCTGGCAGGAACCCGACGAGGAGTTCGGCGCCAGTGGCCGCACCGATCTGCACCGCACGATCGACACCCGGGGCCGTACCGGCGACCGCCGCGAGGACTTCGACGAGGTGTACGGGGACTGGGAGGCGCTGCGCGAGGCCGCCGCCCCCGGAATGGTCCCCTCCCGCATCGACGCCGACGTGCGCCAGGCCCTGAGCCAGGCCGCCGACGACCCGACGAAACTTAACCACGACCAGGCGCTCGCCCTGCTCCACGCGGACGGCCCGGCGCTCGACGAGCTGTGCCGGATCGCGGACACCCTGCGCCGCGACGTGGTCGGTGACGACGTCACGTACATCGTCACCAGGAACATCAACTTCACCAACGTCTGCTACACCGGCTGCCGCTTCTGCGCCTTCGCCCAGCGGCGCACCGACGCCGACGCGTACACCCTCTCCCTGGACCAGGTCGCCGACCGCGCCGCCCAGGCGTGGGACGTCGGCGCGGTGGAGGTCTGCATGCAGGGCGGCATCCATCCCGATCTCCCCGGCAGCGCGTACTTCGACATCGCGCGTGCGGTGAAGGAACGCGTCCCCGGCATCCACGTGCACGCCTTCTCGCCGATGGAGGTCGTCAACGGGGCGACCCGCACCGGCATGTCCATCCGCGACTGGCTGATCGCCGCGAAGGAGGCCGGGCTCGGTTCGATCCCCGGCACGGCGGCCGAGATCCTGGACGACGAGGTCCGCTGGGTCCTCACCAAGGGCAAGCTGCCGACGGCGACCTGGCTGGAGGTCATCCGCACCGCGCACGAGGTGGGTCTGCGCTCCTCGTCGACGATGATGTACGGCCACGTCGACCAGCCGCGCCACTGGCTCGGCCACCTCAGGACCCTTGCCCGACTCCAGCAGGAGACCGGCGGATTCACGGAGTTCGTCACCCTCCCGTTCATCCACACCAACGCCCCGGTCTACCTGGCCGGCATCGCCCGTCCCGGCCCGACCGACCGCGACAACCGGGCCGTCACCGCCATGGCCCGGCTGCTGCTCCACCCGCACATCACCAACATCCAGACCAGTTGGGTGAAGCTCGGCACGGAGGGTGCCGCCGAGATGCTGCGCTCGGGCGCCAACGACCTCGGCGGCACGCTGATGGAGGAGACCATCTCCCGGATGGCGGGGTCGAGTTACGGCTCGTACCGCTCCGTCCAGGACCTGATCGCCATCGCGGAACTCGCGGGCCGCCCGGCGAAGCCGCGTACGACGCTGTACGGGGAGGTCTCCGAGGAGCGGGTGACGGCAGCGAAGGCGTCCGACGGACACCTGCCGGAGCTGCTGCCCGTACTGCCGGACTGAGCCGTGTGCCGGTCCCGGACGTACCGTGCCGTCGGCGACGCCGAGATCCGCCGCGTCTCCGCATGTGCCGTACGGGACACCGGATGTGGGCGGCCCTCCCGCTTCCGCGCCTCGTCCCCCGAGCATGCGCGGGGGTACCGCCACCTGGAAATGGGCAGGTAGCGGGATCACTTCGGGTTTCCACGAGCCCCATCCCAAGGGCTACTTCAGGGATTCGGCGGACGGGCCGCTGCGCGACTACACGGAAATGGACTCCTCCTGGGGCTGGGCGGCAGGAACGATGGTCTCCACCAACACCGACCTCAACCGGTTCCACGCCGCGCTCCTCGGGGGCCGTCTCCTCCCGGCGGCCCAGCTTGCCCAGATGCGTACCACCGTCCCCGCCGACGAACTCGGCGAAGGCACCCGCTACGGACTGGGTCTGGCGAGCAGGCCGCTGTCGTGCGGCGGTGTGTACTGGGGCCACGGCGGTGACATTCCGGGATACACGAGACCCGAGGCGGTGCCACCGACGACGGACGCGCCGCCAGTGTCGCGGTGACCGCCATGCCGACCGACGAGGCTGTCGTGCGGCGGGTGGAGAAGACCGTGGACACCGCCCTGTGCCGCTGAACCACAGGGCGGGCCGGCCCGCGCACCGGAAGTCGCCGGTGCGCCGGGCCGGCCGGGCAGCCGCAGGCCGCTGCGACTGGTCGGACCCTCAGTAGCCGCGCCTGTCGTCTGGGCGTTGGTGCTCGGAACCGGTCTCGGCGGCGGCCAGGTTCTGGCCGGAGTCCTCTACGTCAAGCGCGGTTCGATGCCTGACGCGGGACTACGAGTCGGTAGCTTTCGGATCCCGGCCACCGGGGAGCACAGGATCCACACCACGCTCAGCACCGCCCCGGCAGTGCCCACCCACAGTGCGGTCCGCAGCCCGGCCGCCTCCCCCAGCGCCCCGCCCGCCAGGGCCCCGAGGGGCCGGAAGCCATGGTTCAGAGTTCGGTAGGCGCCCGTCACGCGAGAGCGCAGCGCGTCGGGTATGAGCGCCGTCTGGAGCGAACCGGCCGCGATGTCGACGAACATCACGCCGACGCAGGAGACGAACTCGGCGACGAAGAGCGTCCCGAGCACCACCGGCAATGCCCCGCCCGCGAGCGGCACCAGCATCAGCGGCACGGTGAAGAGGGCGAACCCCGCGACGATGGACGGCCCGACGCCGATCGTCCGGACGACCGCCCCGCTGACCGTCGCCCCGATCAGCCCACCCACCGCCGCGATGCTGAGCACGGCTCCGAACATGCCTGCACTGAGGCCCAGTTGACGTGTCGCGTACAGCACGAAGAGGGTGTGGAAGATGTAGTTGAAGAACTGCACATTGCCCGACGCCATGAACATCGCGCGCATCGAGGGCTCCCGGAACACCCAGCGCATCCCCGCCGTGAAGTGACCCTCGGCCCGCTCGACGGGCGGCGGCTCCACGGGCCGGATGCGCGCGAGCTGCCCGGCCGAGACGACATACGTGAGCGCGTCCGCGAGCAGCGCCAGGGGCGCGGTCAGGATCTGCACAAGCACGCCGCCCGCACCGGGACCCGCGAGCCAGGCCATCGAGCGGCTGCCGTTGACCAGGGAATTACCCTCCACGAACTGCTCGGTCGGCACCAGGGACACGAACAGTGTCGCGTTGCACACCTCGAACAGCACCGTCAGCGCACCGATCCCGAAGGCCACGCCGTACAGCTGCCAGAACGTGAGGGCGTCCAGCGCGTACGCCACCGGGAGCGTGACCAGCAGCACGGCTCGTGCCAGATCGGTGGCGATCATGACGTCCCTGCGCCGCCCGCACCGGTCGGCCCAGGCTCCCGCCGGAAGGTTGAACAGCAGCGCGGGCAGCAGCTCGACAGCCTTCAGCCAGCCCATCTCCGCCGCGTCCGCCCCCAGGACGAGCACGGCGGCGAGCGGGATGGCGATCAGCGATATCTGGTCCCCCGCCAGTGAAACCGCCTGTCCCGTCCAGTACCGCCGGAATGCCCGGTCCCGCAGCAGCGCGGGTATCAGCGTCTGAGGCCGCTTCACGGCGCGTCCTCGGGAGCCACGTGGGCGATCCGCAGGAACTCCACGATGCGCGCGCCCTCGGGCCGCAGCGCCGGATCGTCGTTGCGCCCTTCATACGTCCTCAGCAGTTCCCTGATCCGCTCGCGCAGCTCGACCAGTTCGCCGGCGGTCAGATACAGCTGGTGGTCGCCGAACTCCTCCGCCTCCCGCCACTCGCGCGGCAGCCGATGACGCTGTTCCATGGCACGCGTCAGGCGTTCGAAGTACAGCTCGGCCACCGTTGTGCTCAGCGCCACCGCCGCCTCGTCCACGGCCGTATCGTCGGAGTGCGCCTGCCACGACGTGTACGAAGCGACGGCTCGCCACGGTTTCTCCCGGCCCTGTCCGCCGCCGGCCTGCTCGACCAGCCCGTACTTGGCGAGCATGCGCAGGTGGTAGGAGCAGCTGGCGACGGACTCGCCGATCAGCTCGGCGGCCCTGGTGGCCGTGGAGGGTCCCTCCCGGCGCAGCATTCCGACGAGCCGCATCCGCGTGGGGTGCGCATACGCGCGCAATGCGCGGGGGTCGCTGAGCACGGTCTCCCGCTCCGGCGTATCCGGCACGCCGGTGCTCTGCTCGTGGGGCTCACGGGCGTTACGTGCTTCATGTGCTTCATGTGCTTCATGTGCCTGATCGGCTTGGTCTCCACTCACCATCTAAAGGTATCTTTAGAAAGATTCCTTTGCCAAGGTTTCTTTGTCAACGTCTGTGGAACTGCGAGGGTGGCAAGGCGGTCGGCGGCGGGATGGGCAGCGTGTCCGGCTCGGCGTCCGGAAGTAGCCAGCCGCTCACGGCCCCCGCCCGGCCGACGCGCTCGCCCCAACGGAGCGGGTGATTGCTGTTCCGGGACACGGAAATCCCCGGAGAATGCCGTCCAAAAGTGATCGCAGGATCTACTCCGTACATTCCGTTCAGGCCCACAACCGGTCGTTCCGGTTCGATTACAGTGCTGCGCGTCAAAGCTGCGCAGTCGTACGCGGACGGCCTGCACGGACGGGGAGGGGCACGGTGAGCACAGGGACCACAGCCGTCTGGGGCCGTGCCGAGCAGCAGGACTTCCGCAGCCGGGTGCGTGGGGCTCTGCTCGGCGGGGCCATCGGCGACGCGCTGGGAGCGGGTGTCGACGGGCTCACGCTCGAAGAGATCCGGGCGGCCCACGGCGTCGACGCGGTCACCGACTTCGTACCCGCGCACGGTGGGCGCGGCATCGTCACCGCCATCACGCAGCTCACCCTGTTCACCGTGGACGGGCTGATCCGCGCCCAGGTCCGCCGCGACACCGGCGCCTGGCATCCGCCCACCGATGTGCACCGGGCCCATCTGCGGTGGGCGGCCACCCAGCACGACTGGGGGCCCGACGAGCGGCGCAAGGACAACGGCTGGCTCGCCCTGCAGGAGTGGCTCTACGCCCGCCGAGCCCCCACCCGTGAGTGCCTGACCGGTCTCGGCGACACCACCATGGGCACCCTCGACCAGCCCAAGAACCCCGCCGCGCGGGACTCGGCCGCCCTCACCCGGTCCGCTCCGTTCGGCCTGCTCGTCGGCTGGGAGCCCCAGCTCGTCCTGCAACTCGCCGTCGAGTGCGCCGCGCAGACCCACGGCCACCCCACCGCGCTGCTCTCCGCGGGCGCCCTGGCCGTCATGGTGCACGGCATGGCCCGGGGCGAGACCTTGGACGGTTCCGTCCAGCACGCGCTGGCCCTGCTCGCCGAGCGCCCGGGGCACGAACCGGTCACCGAGGCGCTGAAGCGCGCCCTCGGCACCGTACGGCAGGGCATTCCGGGACCGGCCCTGATCGAATCGCTGGGTGCCACGGACGCCGCCGAGGAGGTCCTCGCCGTCGCCCTCTACTGCGCGCTGGTGGGCGAGGACGTGCGGCACGGGCTGCGGCTGGCCGTGAACCACGGGGGGCCATCCGCGGCCACCGGAGCCCTGTGCGGAGCGCTGCTCGGCGCGCTGCACGGCGAGACCGCGTTGCCGCCGGCCTGGCTCGCCGAACTGGAGGGCCGGGCCACCCTCCTGGAACTCGCCGACGACTTCGCGATGGAGATGACCCAGGGGCCCGCCCTGCACAGCCCGTCGGCCGCCGCGCCGGGCTGGCTGTCCCGGTATCCGCGCGGCTGAGACCCCGAACCACGGGGGACGGGTGAACCACGGGGGACGGGCGGGGTACGGACACCGCCGTGCCCGTACCCCGCCCCTGCCCGTACGGATGCGGGCGTCAGTCCTTGGCGCTCTCCGCGACGGCCGCGTCCCCGGAACCGGCCTGCGCCTGCGCCGGAACCGTCGCTCCGGCTCCGGTGCCGTCACTGTCCGAGTTGATCTTCTCGATGACGGCGTCGCGCTCCGGGGTGTCCTCCGGCCTGACGAGGCCGATCACGATGTAGAGGACCAGCGAGATCGCCAGCGGCAGCGCCACCTGGTACTGCAGCGCGACGTCCGTCTTCACCGAACCGTCGAAGTTGTAGTTGGTGAAGTAGAACGCCAGCAGACCCGCCGCCCAGCTGGTGAGCGCAGCCGTCGGTCCGGACCTGCGGAAGCTGCGCAGCAGACCCAGCATGAACGGGATCGCGATCGGGCCCATCAGACCGGCGACCCACTTGATGACGACGGAGATGATGTCCTTGAACGTCGGCGAGTTGATCTGGGTGGCCAGCGCCATCGACAGACCGAGGAAACCGAGCGTGGACAGCCGCGCGGCCAGCAGCCCGGCCCGGCTGCCCCAGCCGCGCGCCGTCTTGGAGAGGACGGGCGCGATGTCGCGGGTGAAGACCGCCGAGATGGCGTTGGCGTCCGAGGAGCACATGGCCATCGTGTGTGAGAAGAAGCCGACGACCACCAGACCCAGCAGCCCGTGCGGCAGCAACTGCTCGGCCATCAGGGCGTAGCTGTCCGAGGCGTCCGGCTTCTGCGCGTGGACGAGCAGCGGGGCGCACCACATCGGGAAGAACAGGACGGTGGGCCAGACCAGCCACAGCACGGCCGAGAGCCGGGCCGAGCGCTTCGCCGCGGCGGCGGACTCCGTGGCCATGTAGCGCTGGGCCTGGTTCCACATTCCGCCGTTGTACTCGAAGGTCTTGATGAAGAGGTACGCCAGCAGGAAGGTCACGGTGTACGGGCCGGCCGTCGGGTCGGTGTGGCCCTCGGGCAGCTTGTCCCAGACCGTCCACAGGGTGCTGACACCGTCGAGTTTGGCCATGGCGGTGACGAGCATCGCGACCCCGGCGAAGAGCTGGATGACGAACTGTCCCAGCTCTGTGAGCGCGTCGGCCCACAGACCGCCGACCGTGCAGTAGACGGCGGTGATGCAGCCGGTGATGAAGATGCCCTGGGTGATCGAGATGCCCGTGAAGACGGAGAGGAGGGTGGCGATGGCCGCCCACTTGGCACCGACGTCCACGATCTTCAGCAGCAGACCGGACCAGGCGAGTGCCTGCTGGGTCGGGATGTTGTAGCGGTTCTTCAGGTATTCGAGCGGGGACGCGACGTGCAGCCGCGAACGCAGCCGGTTGAGCCGGGGCGCGAAGAGCTGGGCGCCGATGCCGATGCCGATGGCGATCGGCAGCGACCAGGTCACGAAGGAGGTGACGCCGTACTGATACGCGATTCCGGCGTAACCGGTGAACATCACCGCGCTGTAGCCGGACATGTGGTGCGAGATGCCGGACAGCCACCACGGCATCTTGCCGCCGGCCGTGAAGAAGTCGCTGACGTTGTCCACACGCTTGTGGGACCAGAGCCCGATCGCGATCATCACGCCGAAGTAGCCGATGAGCACGACCCAGTCGAGACTGTTCATGTGTCCCCTCCTGGGGTCCGCCTTATGAACGGGGTTCGCACTTCGTCAGTGAGGCCGCTCAGCGGTGTCCCCGTGCGGGAGCGGCGACTTCGGGGATTGAACCGCCTGTGCGGCACCCCGGTCAAGGTTTTCGCGGTCAGGGATGTGAACGAGGATCAGTAAGGCGAACGTTTTTACTTTTTCTTGACTCGCGTGGGCGTTGTCGTGAACGTGACGACGGCCACACGATGAGCGGGCACTTCGTCAGGCTGTGCAGAGCGTCGGAAAGACCGGGAAGCACAGAAAGACCGCACGGGATGCGGGTCCCGTGCGGCCGAGAAGGAGGAGAACTGGCCCTGCGGGCCGGTCGCGCGAACCGGCCCTACCGCATCAGCTCACCCGCGTTGACCAGCAGGGACTGTCCGGTGATCGCCCGCGCCCGGTCTGAGGCCAGGAACGCGGCGGCCTCGGCGACATCGCCGTCCGTGGCGAGGTCCGGAAGCGCCATGCGTTCGGTGAGCCTGCCGAGCACCTCGGCCTCGGGCACGTCCTCGGTGTGCGCGGTGAACTGTACGTACGCCTGCACCGGCGGGCCCCACATCCAGCCGGGCAGCACCGTGTTCACGCGGATCCGGTGCGGGCCGAACTCCCGCGCCATGGAGTACATCGCCGAGGTGAGTGCCCCCTTCGAGGCCGCGTACGCCGCCTGCCGCACCTGGGACGGGGCGGCCACCGAGGACTGCGTACCGATGACGACCACCGAGCCGCCCCGCTCCTTGAGGCCGGGCAGGCAGGCGCGCGTCATCCGCAGCGTGCCGAGCAGATTGACGTCGACGACCGACCGCCAGGTGGCGAAGTCGGCATCCTCGATCCCGCCGAAGTAGCTGTCCCAGGCGGCGACATGGACCACCGCGTCGATCCGCCCGAACCGCTCCAGCGCCAGCGCGGCGAGCGCCTCGCACTGTGCCTCGTCCGTGATGTCGGTGGCCAGATGGGCGGTGCGCAGACCGTCCGGGTCGATCTCCGCGGCCGACTTGGCGAGGTTCGCCGCGGTGCGCGCCCCGAGCACCGCGTTGCCGCCGTCCCGTACGACCGTCGCCGCGACCTGGTGCCCGAGCCCGGCGCCCACGCCGGACACGATGACGGTCTTCCCCGCGAGCAACATCGGTGGCCTCCCGGCTCTGGCAGTTCGTCTGACGGAGCGTCAGAGCAGGACGCCGCTGCGGAGTACGGAAGGGGAACGGCATGAGCGACGAGACGCGGAGCGACACCTACGCCGAACTGGCCGCGCTGGGACCGTACGGCGTCCATCCCGGCCACGCGCTGATCACCATGGTCGAACCGCACCCGGGCCATGAGTACGCGTACAACCGCTGGTACGAGGACGACCACTACTACGCGGGCGCCATGGCGATGCCCTGGATGTTCGCGGGACGCCGCTGGGTCGCCACCCGGGAACTGCGGGAACTGCGCTACCCGGAGAAGTCCGCAGTGGCCGAGCCGGTCGGCGCCGGCTGCTATCTGTCGACGTACTGGGTGACGGACGGGCGCTACGACGACCACATGAAGTGGACCGTCGGGATCAACAAGCGGCTGAACCGGGACGGCCGGGTCCACCAGGACCGCACCCATGTGTTCACGTCGTTCCAGGACCACGAGGCGACGGTCTACCGGGACGGCGCCGCAGGGCCCCGGGACTTCCACGCGCTCGACCACCCCTATCGCGGGCTGGTCCTTCAGGTGATCGACGTCGAAGGCGCCCAGCGGCGGGCCGAGTTGCTGGAGTGGCTGCGCTCGCGGCATCTGCCGAAGCGGCTGAGCGGCTCACCGGCGGCGATGGTGACCGTCTTCCGTCCCACGCCGCTGCCGGGCGACCGGATGACCTATGTGAAACAGGTCGAGGGTGTCGACACCCGGCTGACCCTGCTCTGGTTCCTCCAGGAGGACCCGCGGGACTGCTGGGCCGGGCACTTCACCGGGCTCGACGCGCTGGTCGCGGAATCAGGCCTGGGGCGGGTGGAGCTGGTGGCACCGTTCATCCCGACGGTGCCCGGCACCGATCTCCATGTCGATCAGCTGCGCTGAACACCGCTCGCCCTGCCGGGTATTTCCCGTCAGGTGGCCCGCGCAGGACAACCCGCGCAGGACATTTCCCGCAGGGCATTCCTCGGCCGGTCCTTTCCGGGGCCCCTTCCAGGCGGTCCTTTCCGGGCCGGCCGTTGCCGTTTGTATCGAGTGGCCCGGCGTCCGGCGACGCGTATGCCGGTACAAGTGTGCCCCGGGGCGGGAATTCCCCGGGGCAGGCACCGAGCACCCTCGGCCAGGACGGCGGACCAGCCGAGAGGGCCGCACGCGACACCGGCGCCGATGCTGCGAGGCGAATGGTGGAAAGCGGCGATCAGGCGTCGACGGCGCCCTTGCCGACGTCACGCACGAAGGCGTTCCACGCGGCGGGG
The DNA here is from genome assembly GCF_040643055.1 of Streptomyces sp. NPDC047515. NCBI lineage: Bacteria > Bacillati > Actinomycetota > Actinomycetes > Kitasatosporales > Streptomycetaceae > Streptomyces > Streptomyces sp. NPDC047515. Next base: position 136,635 of record NZ_JBEYTM010000006.1, on the reverse strand, counting down.
ACGAACGTGATCGAAGGGCCCTCGGGGGCCTTCGAGTCGCGTACGGCGATTGCCTGTGCGAGAGGGGACTTGACTTCGACGCAGGCGCCGTTGCCCCCGGAATACGAGGACTTCGTCCACTTGTCCGTAGCACCCTGACGAATGGCCATGTTCACTCCGGTTCAGAGAGTCGTGTGAGGGGCACCGACAGCGTTCCGTCAGTGCTCCATGTGGCGTGATCGACGCTACTCGCCAAGTCCCGTGAGTGAAGGGGCCGTTCACTCGACCGGATGGTATATACCACCAAGATCTTCCTCTGTGGGTGGGCGGCGGTGTACCTTACCGCCGCCCTTCCCGTTGCTTCACTTCATTTCCCGCATACCGGACCATTGGGCTGTCCGGTTTTACGTGCCGGCGCGCCCGGTTTCACGCTCGGAGCTTCCGGTTTCACGCGCCGGAGCTTCCCGCGTACTTCTTCGCGATGTCGCTGATGAAGTGACGTGTCTGCTCCACGTTCAGCGCCTGGGCCCGCAGATGCTCGTACATGACGCTGTACCGCTGTACGTCATTGGATTTCTCCAGGTAGAGGTCGCTGGTGACGCCCTCGATATAGACGACACTGGAGTCCGCGGCGTCCGGGAATTCCAGGATGGCGTACTGCCCGTTGATGCCGGGGTGCGCGCCCATTTCGAAGGGCAGGACCTGCACGGTGACGTGCGGCAGGTGCGACAGTTCGACCAGTTGCTCCAACTGCTCGATCATCACCTGCCGGCCGCCGACCAGCCGGCGCAGCGCGGACTCGTCGATCACCACCCACAGCCGCAGCGGATGCTCCGGGTCGGTGATCCGGTCCTGACGGCGGGCCCGTACGCTGACGCGCTTGTCGATCTCGCTCGGCGGGGCCTCCGGCAACGCGCCGCTGATGAGCGCCTCGGCGTAACTCCGCGTCTGCAGCAGGCCCGGTACCACCTGGGGTTCGTACACCCGCAGCGACTCGGCATCCGTCTCCAGACCGATGTAGACGCTGTACGGGATGTCACCGAAGGCGTGCCACCAGCCCTGCTGGCGCGAGTCCTTGGCCATCTGCATGAGTGAGTCGACGATCCGGTGGTCCTCGACCTCGTACACTCCGCAGAGATCGCGGACGTCGCGCTGGCTGATGGAACGGCGGCCGTTCTCCAGGCGGCTGATCTTCGACTGCGACACCAGCAGCCGCTCCGCCACCTCCTCGGCCGTCATACCTTTGAGTTCGCGCAGTCGGCGCAATTCCTGACCCAACCGGCGTCGCCTGACGGTGGGATTGACGTTGGACGGCACGGAAACGGCACCTCCGGCTATGTAGCTGTGCGTATCTACTGCTGAGCAGATTGCCACCCCTGCCCCTGGCCGCGCTGGGAAATGGAGACACGCAAGCGCGCGGGGCAGCGTGAATCCGGCTGCCCCGCGCTTGGTGCGGCTCCCGAACCGGGTCTTGGGGACGGCGGTGCGGCGGTATTCGATTGGTGTGTCCGTGCCGTTGATACGTTCGTGCCGTTGATACGGCCGTGCCCTGTGGTGCCCTGCGCTGCCGTGCGGTGTGCCGCGGTGCGCGTGGCGCCGGGCGCGGCCGTCGGGCCTCTCGTCCGGATCATGCAGGGCTCCGGCCCGATCCGAGCGAAACCCCCTAGTGGGCCGCGGTGTGCGCCATGCTGCCCCGGCGTGACTGCGACTGCACTTGCGGTTGCAACGGCATTCCGGCCGCCTGATTGCGGCGCGGCTGTGCGACCGCCCCGTTCTGGACGTCCATCACGGCGTGCGCCACGAGTCCGCCCATCGGGTCGTGCCTGATCAGGTCCCGGAGCCTGGAGCGCGATGAACGCCCCTCGTTCCCGGGGTACAGGTGCTTGCCGAGTCCGACCGCGTGGGCCAGCGCGGCGAGCGCCGCGGTCCGCGGGTCCGGCGGTACGCCGGTGCGGATCGCACTGTCCAGCCTGGCTCTGATGTCCCGGCTGATCGCCGTGTCCGTCGCCTGGTAGCGAGTTGTCGGCAGAACTCCGCACATCTGGCCCGCCACGGCATGCACCATGCCGCATCGCTCCAGATGAGCGAGGTAGATCTGACGCAGCCCCAGCCGGGGCCCGCCGATCCAGTGGACCGCCCGGACCGGGCTGCCGCGTCGGCGCAGCAGTTCCAGTGCGGAGTCCAGAGTCGGATCTCCTGTCGGCCGTGGCATCACCACGGCGATACGATCCCCGTCAGGGGCTATCCGTCCTGCCAGAGCCAGCTCCACTAGCTGAGCTCCGGCGAGGCCGAGGTCGAGCGACTGCGGCTGCGCTGTGGTACCCGTGGTCGGGTCCAGAGCGAGCAGCAGAAGCTCCTCCGGAATTGTTCTGCGGCTCCTGCCCATCCATGCCTCCCCGCGTGGATGAATGACAGGGTGACCCCTCTCACATTGGTCTGTCGAGAGTGCCTGGGTGCTTTGCACGGGAACCAGTAGGTATGTCGTTCTCGTCTAGCAGCCGGGCCGGTGGTTCACACAGGACACTGGTAGATGGTTCGGACAGCGCGGGGATGTCCCCGCGCCGCATGGAGGAGGCATCGGTGGCGGGCGAGTCCCCCGACAAGTCGAAGCAGCAGGAGTCGTCGGGGACGACTCGCGGCGAGAGCGATCCGCGGCTTGCCGTCTTCCGTGAACCGCCCGCCGAGGCCGAGGCCCGCGGCGGGACGGACACGGCGACAGCGGTTTTCCGTACGGGTTCGTCCGGCGACGGCGAGGGCGGCAAGGCGGACACGGCGACGGCCGTCTTCCGTACGCGACCGTCCGGGGACGACGAGGACGGGAAGCGCGGGGAGAGCCCGGCGGCTCGGGAGGTCTCCTCGGACGGCGAGGCCTCCGGCGACTCCGAAGCCTCTACGGGCGCCGAGGGGGACGAGGGTACCGAGAGGGCGGAGAAGGCCGCTCAGGGCCCGGAGAAGGCTTCTGAGGCCCCTGAGCCCGCGAAGAGTGCGGCGGACGCGGACGGCGCGGAGGACACGGACGCTGCCGAGCCTGCCGATGCGGCTCCCGAGGCGGGTGACGCGCGGCTGCGCGCGGCGGTCGCCGCCTGGGTGTCGAAGGACGGCGGCGAGGGCGACGAGAGCGGCGAGGGCTCGAAGGACGCCGGCGACGCGAAGGACGGCGACGACGCGAAGGGCGCTATGTCCGAGAGCGCGGCCGAGCCGGACGCGGACGCCGATGCTGCCGCTTCGGACGACGACGCCCCGGACGGGGCGACCGCGTCGGGCGACGATGCTTCCGACGAGGCCCGGGTCGCCGGGTCACGCGAGAAGACCTCGGACACCGAAGAAGTCGACGGCGCCGAAGCCTCGGAAGGCGAGGCCGAGGTCACGGCCGGTGCGGCTGACGCAGGCGACGCGGGCGACGGCGCCAAGGCGAAGGGTGCGGACGACGCGGCGAAGGCCAAGCGCTCGGACAAGGCCAAGAACGCGGACGACGCCGAGGACACCGGCAAGGACACCGCCGAGGCGAAGGACGTCGACGACGCCGACGCCGCCGACGGTGAGGACAAGAACGACACCTCCGAGGGCAAGCGCGGCGTCGATCAGCCGACCGCCGTCTTCAGGGCGCCCGCCGCGGCCAAGGTCGACCAGCCGACGACCGCGCTGAAGATCACTCGGCCCGTGTCGAAGCCGGACGCGGAGTCGAAGCCCGAGTCCGCCGCCGAGCGGACCAGCAAGTTCGTACCCCTGCGCGGCGACGACGTGCGGCCGGCGCCGGCCGCACCTCGCAAGCCCGAGGCACCGGCGGCCCCCTCCGCCGCGACTTCTCCCGCTCCCGCGCTCTCCACCGCCGAGCGGACCACGCAGCAGCCGATGCCGCCCAGGCCGCCGCTCGACCTGCTCGCCGAGTTGACGAACACGCCTCCGCCGCCCGAGACACCGGTCCGCACCGCCGTGCGCCGGGTCAAGATCTGGACCCCGCTGGTCCTGCTTCTGTTGATCATCTTTGCGATCGTGCAGATGGTGCGCCCGCTTCCGGACCCCAAGCTCCAGATGTCGGCGAAGCCGACGTACACCTTCAAGGGCAGCAAGCCGTCGCTGCCGTGGCCCAACGAGGGCCAGGGCTACATGGCGGCCACCGGGCTGGGCACGGTGGGCTCGTTCGGCGAGCAGAAGGCCGTGCCGATCGGCAGCGTGGCCAAGGCGATGACCGCGTACATCGTGCTCAAGGACCACCCGCTGAAGAAGGGCGAGGACGGTCCGTCCATCACGATCGACGCCAAGGCGGAGTCGGACGGCAAGCTCAGCGCGGTGAACGAGTCGACGCTCGACACCGTGAAGGAGGGCGACAAGCTCACCGAGAAGCAGGCGCTCACGGCCATCATGATCCCGTCCGCGAACAACATCGCCCGGCTGCTGGCGCGCTGGGACGCGGGTTCCGAGGCGGCGTTCGTCAAGAAGATGAACGACACCGCCAAGTCGCTCGGCATGAAGAACACCACGTACACCGATCCGTCCGGGCTCAACGCGACCACGGTCAGCACGGCCGAGGACCAGGTGAAACTGGGCGAGAAGCTGGTGGAGATTCCGGCGTTGATGGCGATCACCGTGCTGCCGTCGTGGACCGATCCCTCGGGCCACGTGTGGCCGAACTGGAACAAACTCGTCCCGTACAACGGCTCGCTCGGCATCAAGACCGGCACCACCACCAAGGCCGGTGGCAACCTGCTCTTCGCCGCGCACAAGATGGTCGGCGAAACCGACCAGCTGATCGTCGGCGCTGTTCTCGGCCAGCACAAGCAGTCCATCATCGACACGGTCAACGCGGTCAGCAAGGACGTCATGATCGCGACGCAGGACCTGCTGGAGGATGCGAAGGTCATCAAGAAGGGCGATGTCGTCGGCACCGTCTCCGACGGTCTTGGCGGCAGCACGCCGGTGATCGCGACCAAGGACGTCTCGGCGGTCGGCTGGTCCGGTCTCACGGTCAAGCTCGATCTGAACGACGACGGCAAGACGATCCCGCACTCGGCGGCGGCCGGCACTCACGTCGGCACGCTCACCGTGGGTGAGGGACGAAGCCAGGTGAAGGTGCCCGTCGCGCTGAAGAGTGATCTGGTGGAGCCGACGTTCGGGGACAAGCTGACCCGGCTCGGCTGACGGAGCCATGGCCGAAACAGCCCGTAGCGGGAAGAGGGCGCCGATCCCGGCGCCCTCTTCCCGACTGCGTACGTGTTAGCGTCCCGGAGCAACTCAAGGATGCCGATTCGGCGTCCTCACCGATATACGGGGCACGGGGCCGGCGGATATGGGAGACGGGGAGAGCCGTAGTGACCACCGCGGAGCCGAGGCCCGGCCGTGAGTCGGCCGACAACGGCGGCATGAGGGGCGGCGACAGCGGCGGCGTGCGCACGGCCGCGCCCGCCCCGGACTCTTCCGGACCGTCGTCCGACACCTCGTCCACCACCCCGTCCGGTCCGCCCCGTGGCGGGCTGCTGCGTCGGCACCCGGTCCTGCTGACGACCGTGGTCGCCGCGGTCGCCCACCTGCTCTGGTTCTTCTTCTTCGCGAACAGCGGCGGTGACCTCGCGGCCCAGGACGCCTGGGCGGAGTTCGTCGGCCGGCATCCCGGTACGGCGTACAACCTCGCCTGGTACGGAGGCATGCACCCCGTCTCGTACAGCGTCGTGTCGCCGTATCTGATGTCGGTGCTCGGCGTGCGGACGACGATGATGATCGCCGGGACCGTGTCGGCGGCGCTGACGGCGCTGATCCTGGTCCGGGTCCGGGCCGTGCGCAACCCGCTCGCCTGCTCGTTCGCCGGGGTGTTCGCGTACCTGTGCAACGCGCTGTCCGGGCGGGTGACGTTCGGGCTCGGCATGATGTTCGCGGTGGGGGCGGTCACCGCGGTGTTCTGCTGGCCGCACCGCTGGCGGTACAAACGATGGGCGAAGGCGGCCGTCGCCGCCCCGCTCGCCGGGCTCGCGACGGCGAGCAGCCCCGTGGCCGGGCTGTTCCTCGGCGTGGTCGCCGCCGCGCTCTTCCTGAACAAACGGCGCCCCGGGGCGTACGCGCTGGGCCTGGCGCCGGTCGCGGTCGTGGCGCTGTCCGCGTGGCTGTTCCCCTTCTCCGGCACGCAGCCGATGTCGATCGCGACCCTGTCGCTGCCGTTCCTCTTCGCGGTCCTCGTCTTCGTCCTCGTACCGCGCGACTGGAAGACGGTCCGCACCGCCGCTGCCGTGTACGGCGTCGGGACGCTGCTGACCTACGTGATCGACTCGCAGATCGGCTCGAACGTCACCCGGATGGCGATGCTGTTCGCCGGTGTGGTGCTGCTCGCCGCGCTGCCGTACGCGAAGCCGCGCTCGCGGCGCTGGTACGCACTGGTTCTGGCGTTCGTCGGGATGAACTTCTGGATCGGCTTCAAAAGCGTCGACGACATCGTCCGGACCGCCCCCGCCGCCTCCTGGACGCGTGAGCTGGCACCTCTGGTCAATCAGCTGCAGCAGGTCGGCGCGGAACGCGGCAGGGTCGAGGTCGTGCCCGCCAGCAGCCACCGGGAGGCGTCCGCGCTCGCGCCGTACGTCAACCTGGCCCGTGGCTGGAACCGGCAGGCGGACATGGAGCGCAACCCGCTCTTCTACGACGACACCCTCAACAGCGCGGCCTACCGCGAGTGGCTCGACCGCTGGGCGGTGCACTACGTGGTGCTGCCCAAGGGATCCCCGGACTCCAGTGGTGCCGTGCAGGAGGCGGAGCTCGTCGACGCGGGGCTGCCGTATCTGAAGCCGATCTGGTCGGACGCCAACTGGCGGCTCTTCGCGGTCGACAGCGCGGTACCGCTGGCGGACCCGCCGGCCACGGTGGACCGGGCCGGTGCCGGTGAACTGACCATCCATGTGAAGAAGCCCGGCCGGATCCTGATCCGCATCCCGTACTCGCGCTGGCTCGCCCTGGTGGACGAGAAGGGCAAGAGCGTGGAGCGGCCGAAGGAGACCGAGGCGTCCAAGCAGCGCGAGGACGAGAACACCCCTCGGACCTTCGTCAACACCAACGGCTGCCTGATCAAGGTCGATGAGGACGCGGACGGCGACGAGTGGACGGAACTGCTCGCGCCGCGGCCGGGCGTGTACCGGCTGGCCGCGCCCTACCAGCTGTCACCCGGCTCACCGTGCCCGGAGGAGCTGCGCTGAACCCGGCCCCGGAGCCACCCGGTCGAGGACGAGATCCGGGCCCGGTGGCTCGATGGCCGGGAATCGGCATCGCCGGGCCGACTCCGCGGTCATAGTGGATGTATGAGCCTGACCACAGACGGAGAGCCGCCCGGCCCGGTGCGGTTCTACCTCGCGTGCGACCGCCGGGGCTGCCAGGCACGGGCCGTGTTCGACCTGGTCATCGCGGAGCCGCCGCCGGACATCGAGACCGACCTGTTCGGCCATGTGCTGCACAGTGCGACCGTCGCCTCCCCGTACATCGGGGAGCTCGGATGGATATTCATCCAGCAGGAGGGCTACTGGTGTCCGAACTGCGCCTCGCCGGGCCGGCGTCCGCGGTCGAAGGACGTCACGTCGTCCTGAGCCCGAGAGGCCCGACAACGGTTCGGCGGGGACCGAAGCGTTACGGATCTAGCGTCGAGGCATGACGGACACGAAGCACGTACCCGACGCCTCCGGCGTACTCGACGCCCCGCACGCACCTGACGCCCCCGAACCGTCTGGACTCCCTGACACCCGATCAGCTCGACCGGTCGCCCGGAAAGGGGTGGACGTTCCGTCAACTCGCCTTCCATCTGGAGGGATCGACGTACTACGGCGACTCCGTGGGGGACCTGACGGCGGGCGGCGCACCCGCATCCCGCCCGGACCGGACCTCGAAGCCATGACGCCGGCGTTGTGCCGACGGATCTCGCCGAGCTGAGTATCGGCCCGCTGTTGGTACTGCGGCTGGTAGGCGGCCAGTTGGCGCCGGCGCTGTGACTCCGCAGCCTGTGCGGCCCGCCAGTCCCGCTCGAACCTGGACCGGGCCTCCGCCCGGGGGCTTTCCCCCTTCCGATCCTGGGGTGTGCCGGATCGTGCCCTGTTGGGGGCGAAACTAGCGTTCAGCCATGACTTCGACCCTGCGAAAGCGCCTCGCCATGGCACTCGGTGTCGCTACGCTGCTCGCCACGGGGGTGGCCGCCACCGTCGCCCGGCCCGCCGGCCCCTCCCGTGTGCAGCAGTTGCGCCAGGACACCGAGGCGATCCACGCCCTCGGTGTCAGCGGTGTGCAGGCCCGCGTGATCGCGCCTGACGGTCGGCAGTCGGTCGCCACCAGCGGCACCGCCGCCCTGAACACCGGCCGCCCGGTCCCTTCCGACGGCTACTTCCGCATGGCCAGCACGTCCAAGACGCTGGTCGCCACCGTGGTCCTCCAACTGGAGGCCGAGGACAGGCTGTCCCTCGCCGATACGGTCGACCACTGGCTGCCTGGAGTGGTGCGGGGGAAGGGCAACGACGGCAGCCGGATCACCATCCGCCAACTGCTCCAGCACACCAGCGGCATCCACGACGACCTGCCCGGATACACCACGCCGGAGGAGTACTACCAGCAGCGCCACGACGTCCACAGCTCCGAGCGGTTGGTTTCCCGCGCCATGGCCCACGCGCCGGACTTCTCGCCCGGCAAGGGCTGGGGGTACTCCAACACCGGCTACGTCCTGCTCGACATGGTCATCCGGAAGGCCACCGGTCAACCCGCCCACCAGGAGATCGAGGACCGCATCCTGCGCCCGCTCGGCCTCGACCAGACCCGGTGGATGGGCACCTCGCCCACCCTGCCCCGGCCGCACGCCCAGGCCTACCAGCTCTTCGGCCCCGGTTCCGTGGTGGACGTCACCGACCAGATACCGGTGGACCACGAGAGCCTTTCGTGGGTCACGACCACCCGGGACGAGAACGGCTTCCTCCGTGCGCTGCTCGCGGGCCGCCTGCTACCGACGCGGCAGCTGGCCGAGATGAAGCAGACCGTCCCCGTGAGCGCGGAGGCCCAACAGCTGTGGCCCGGCGGCCGATACGGGCTCGGCCTGGTCGAACGCCCTCTGAGCTGTGGAGGGACCTACTGGAGCCACGAGGGCGGGGACGCCGGCTACATCACCCTCAACGGCGTCACCGACGACGGCAAGCGAAGCGCCGTGGTCTCCATGTCCGAGGCACGCGGCGACACCCCGAAGCACATCCTGGACCAGGAGAACGCGGCCAGCGCCCTGATCGACCACGCACTGTGCGCCGGGGGCCCCAGCACGCCGTGAGCGGACGGCCGCGGCGGCAGCTTCTTGCGCGGCTCCGGCCAGGCCGAGTCCCACGCCTTCCGCACAGACAGGCTCTAGCGGCCGCCGTCACGTCTGCGGCGCACTCGCGACACAGTCCAGATCCCGACGCCGATGATGGGGAACACGATCAACGACATCGTCACAATGGCGGTGATCCCCATGAAGAGGAACGTGGCCAGCAACTCCCATATCGAGGGGTCCGGTTCCATGCCCTGCCTTCTTGATGTAGGTGCGCAACGTTGCTCTGGCCACGACGCATGTGCGGATCCTGCCGGTTCCTCAAAGCCCCGCCATCACGCGCCTTCCCTGCCCCCCCACTCGCCCCAGCACCCCTCCCGTTCTCCGCCGACGGCCGCGCAGCGGCGTGGGCTTCCGGCCCCGCAGAAGTGCTCAGACCAGGTCCGGCCGGATCCGCCACGGGTGCGCGGCCGCGGTCTCGGTGCCGTCGGCGAGGACGCCGACCACGCGGTAGTAGGAGATCGAGCCGAGCGGCTGGGCGGGGTCGCTGTAGGACTGCCAGTAATCGCCGGTGGGCGCGGCGGTGCCCAGCAGGTCGTAGGTCCGCGTCTCGGGATTCCAGCGGCTCACCCGGTACTCGGTGACCGAGGCGCAGATGTCGCCGGAGCAGTGCCACTGGACCGACCCGGCGGCCTCGGAGGCCGTCCAGCCGCCACCGCCGTACAGCGGGCCCTTGTCCTGGCCGATCGGCTCGGCCGGGGTGGTGTCCAGCTCGGTGGCGGTCACGGTGGCCCAGTCGGCGATGGCCGTGACGTTGCCCCACTTGTCGACCGCGTAGACCGCGTAGACGTACGACTCGCCGTCCGGGACGTCGATGCACAGCGCGGCCGTCGGGTCGTCCTGGCCCGGGGTACAGGTGACCAGCCACTTGACCGATCCGTCGGCCTGCCGGACTCCGCGCAGGGCGCGGTAGAAGGCGATGTCGTCCTCCGCCGAGGCGTTCCAGCGCAGCAGCGTGCCGTCGGCGCGCGGCGTCGCGGTCAGTCCGGTGACCGGCTGCGGCGCGACACGGTCGGCGGTGGTCACCGTGACGGTGTTGGAGGGAGCGGACTTGTTGCCCTGCCAGTCGGTGAAGATGACACCGTAGGTGTAGGCGGTGCCCGGCTCCCAGCTCTCGTCGTAGCAGACGAACGAGTACTCGCCCCGGCTGGGGTTGAGCGTCTGGCTCTCCTCGGCGCACTGGACCCGCACCGCGTCCGCGCCGAGCCGGGTGCCCTTGAAGCGCAGCACCGTGAAGTAGGCGTCGTTGTCCAGCTCGTCGGACGCCGGGTGCTCCGGGGTGTTCCAGGTGAGCAGCACCCTGGTCCGGTCCGGCGCCGCGCGCAGGTTCACCGGCGCGGCCGGGGCCGTGCGGTCGATGCCGTCGGAGGTGACGGGCGCCGAGTACGGACCCGGGTTCCCCGCCCTGTCGAGGGCGCGCACGACATAGGTGTGCGGGGTTTCGTTGTGGCCCACGGGGTGCGTGTACGAGGTGCCGGTGAGTTGCTTCACCAGCGTGTACGAGCCGGTGGCCGGGTTCCTCTCGTACAGCTGGTAGGCGGCCGCGTCCGGCACCGCGTTCCAGCCGAGCACCATTCCGTGGAGGTCGCCGTGCGCGGTGAGCCCCGTGGGGGCGGCCGGACCCGTGCGGTCGGGCGTGGTGACGCCCTGGTCGGCGGTGCCGGTGGACTCGTTGCCGGCCTTGTCGACCGCGCGGGCCTCGTAGTAGTAGGTCTGGCCGGTCGGGGGCGGGGTGTCGGTGTACGACGTGGAGGTCGTGGTTGCCAGCGGCTTGGCAGGGTACGCGCCGCCCTTGAGGCGGCGGTAGACGCGGTAGCCGGCGAGGTCCATCTCCTTGTTCTTGGACCAAGCGATCTTGGCCTTGCCGGTCGTCGTGCTGTACGTGACGGTGGTGCCCGTCGGGGTGAGCGGCTTGACCTTGTCGACGGTGGCCGAAGTCCTCGGTATGTAGCCGAACTTGACGTTGGCGGCGCCGGTCCAGTTGACGAAGTCGATGCGCAGGGTGTGCTTGCCGGACGGAATGGTGACGTTGACCGTCTTCTTCACCGTCGTCGAGACGTCCTTCCACAGGTTGACCTTACGGACGCCGTCGAGGTAGACGCGGATGCCGTCACGTGCTTCGACCGGGAAGGAGAAGGGGCCGCCGGAGCCGAAGTCGCGGGTCACTGTCCAGCGGACACCGAAGTAGTTCGACCGCAGGCCGGAAGCCGGGGCTCCCGTGCCCCAGTTCTCGTCGATCTTCGAGTCGCAGTCGGTCTTCTTCGGCGTACCGGAGAAGGCGGTGTTTGCGAAGAACTGCCGCTTGTATACCGGCGAGGTGCAGGTGGTCGCGGCGGAGGCGGGCGTGGCGACGGCGGTGAGCAGGCCGCCCGCGGTGGCGAGCACGATCGCGGTCGCGGCGGTCGTGCGTCTGTCTGGGTTCATTCGGGCCTCTGGTCAGGATCGGGACGGCGGATGAGGCCGCCTTGATCACGACTCGCGAGCAGAGGCGTCGGTTGTACGGCTGTGGGGACGTGGGCGGAGGTACGGCGCCGCAGATCCAGGAATCCCCGATCTGCGGCGACGCAGGTGCCGCTGCCGCGAGCCGTACCGACGACGGCTGCGGCGGAGCAACTTGAGGGACGACTGGGTTCAGGCCCGGAAGGCCGCGGGCGTTGCGCCATTGGGACATGCGGCAACCAGGGCGCGTATCGGGCCGGGATCAATGAGCATCGCAGCTTGCGGGGCGGGTGCCCGTCTGGGGTACGGGGCCCGGCGATCTGCGGCTGCGCCGTGTGGGCGCGAGTGACCGGAAGCGATGCCGCAGGCAGGCAGCGGCGGGGCCCGAGGTCCCCGGCTGCGTGCCCGCCGGGATGGCGTGTCAGACCATGGCGAGCCGTTCCATCAGCAGCTCCGTCCTCCGCTCGGTGTCCTCCGGCGGCAGCCGTCCCGCCCGGGTCAGGGTGGCCAGCCCGTGCAGGGCCGCCCAGAACACCTCGGTGAACAGCCCCGGGTGGACGCCGTCTCCGGCGACCTCGCCGAGGCTTTCCAGCAGGGCGGCGAAGGCGTCCTTCAGCAGCTCCGGGGTGTCCTCGTGCGCGAACGCCAGGCCGCCGTCGAGCTGGAACATGGCGTCGTAGACCGCCGGGTTGCGCTTGGCGAAGTCGAGGTAAGTGCGGGCGAGGGCGGTGACCCGGGTGCGAGGGCCGTCCGCAGCGGAGGTCGCGGCCCGCAGCGCCGCGGCCATCTCGGCGGCGCCTTCGAGGGCGACGGCGCCGATGATCTCGCGCTTGCCGCGGAAGTGGCTGTAGAGGACGGGCTGGCTGTATTCGATGCGCTCGGCGAGGCGGCGGGTGGTGACCGCGTCCCAGCCCTGCTGCTCGGCGAGTTCGCGGGCTGTCGCCACGATGAGGCGTTCGCGCTCCGCCCGTTCGCGCTGCTTGCGTTCTTGTACCGACATGATGCGATCCTAGCATCGCTAGACAAGTGAGCGGCGACAGTACTAGCGTTGCCTCATCAGCTAGCAACACTAGATGCCAGGAGGGTCGCCATGCTCAACGCGCTAGAGGTCTTCACCACCGTGGTCGTCGGCGTGATGGTGGGGGTGGAGTTCTCCGTCGCCTTTGTCATCGGCCCGATCCTCAACGCACTCCCCGGCGACAGTGGCCAACTCGGCCGCGCCCACGGGGGCCGGATGCTCGGCGCCGTGATGCCGGTCTGGTACATCACCTCGCTCGCCCTCGTCGCGGTCTGGGCCATCGCCGGATGGCACCACCACGGCACCGGCCTCGTCGTCACCGCCGGCGCGCTGCTGATCCTCAGCGTGATCATGTCGATCCTGCTGCTCGTCCCGATCAACAACCGGGGCAAGACGTGGACCCCCGAGAACCGACCCGAGGACTGGAAGGAGCAGATGAACCGCTGGGACCGCTTCCACTACGTCCGCGTCGCCGTGATCATCGCCGCCTTCGCCCTGCTGGTCGCCGCCCTCGCCTGAGCCCGCGGGCCGACACCGCGCTGGTGGCGCACGATCCCCACTCCCGGGCGGCCGCGGGCCATCGAACTCCCGACATCCGGGAATGCGGCTGCCGCTGAGAGCCCACAACTGCGATCCCGACAAGCTACGTCCCCCGATGACCTGCGCGGCTCTCGGCTCTGGTTCGGGTGAGGTCTTTGATTCAGATCACCGAGGCACGCAGGTGAAGCCCGGCGAGGTAGCTTCCCGGGGTCTTGCCGTAGCGGGTCGCGATGCCCCGCCACGCCTTGAGCTTGTTGATCAGGCGTGCTCGCACGCTTGTGTATCAGCTCATCCGCGCCGAGCAGCGGGTCAGCGTCGCCGTGCCGGACGCGGAGATCGCCGCCGACATCTGGGATCTGCCCGAGGATCTACGGCCGGTTCCGGTCGTCGTCCTGGTCGACGAGGTTGCCGAACTCGCCCTCTTCGCCAACAAGGAGGAAGAGAAGCGGCGGGACCGGATCATCACCGCCCTGGTCCGTCTCGCCCAGTTCGGCCGCGCGGCCGGCGTCTACTTGGAGATCTGTGGGCAGCGTTTCGGCTCCGAACTCGGCAAGGGCATCACGATGCTCCGCGCCCAGCTCACCGGCCGCACCGCGCACCGCGTCAACGACGAGACGTCCGCGAACATGGCCTTCGGCGACATCGCGCCGGATGCCGTACTCGCTGCCATCCAGATTCCTGCTGAGACACGCGGCATCGCCATCGCCGGGGACTCCACCGGCGGCTGGCACCGCATCCGCGCCCCGCACACCTCGCTGCGCCTGGCCGTGAACGTCTGCAACAAGCACGCCGACCGCACCCCCGAGGTGCCCGTCCTCGCGTCCTTCCGGCCCGCGGTCGCCCCGCTGCACTCGGCCCGCGTGCCGCTGTCCAAGACAGCCCCCGCCACCGCCTGACCCACCCCTCCCACGGTCGGCGTGACCGCCCTTCGCGCCGGTTCCCTACCCCCGCCATGCCTGATCACAGGAAGGAGCCGTGATGGCCCGCCCCGCTCTCCGCATCGACGCCGTGCTCGTTCAGGCCGTCATCGCCGGGGCACTGTCCTTCGCCCACCTGCACGACCTTGCCGCCGCTGCCGGACAGACCGGCTGGAAGGCCTGGGCCTACCCGGTCTCCGTGGACCTGCTCCTGGTCGCCGCCTGGCGTCGGTTGCGCGCCGATGGGCCGTCCCGGCTGGCCTGGTGCTGGTTCCTCATCGCCCTGGTCGCCTCGCTCGGCGCCAACGTCGCCACCGCCGGACTGCTCGACCTGAACGATGTCCCGGCCTGGCTGCGCATCCTCGTCGCCGCCTGGCCCGCCCTGGCCTTCATGGGCGGCACCCTCCTCGCCCACTCACCCGCGGACCCCTCCCCGGCTCCGCCGGCACCTTCCGCCCTGGCTCCGGAACTCGCGCCCGAGACGGATCACGACCCCGTCGCCGCTGAGTCGAGCCGGGTGGCCGAACCCGTCGCCGTCCCGGAGACCGAGGAAACCCCGGCCCTGCCCACAGCCATGCCGGTCCCGGCTGCGCTGGTCGCCCACGCCCGCAAGGTCGCCGACGACCACCACGCCCGCACCGGCGCCCGGATCGACACCGACACCCTCCGCGCCCGCCTCGGCGTCCCGCCCCATCTCGCCGACGCCATCGCCGCCCAACTCACCTGATCCAGAAGGGAGACAAGCCGTGACCCGTGACCCGGCCGACCTGACCACCGCCGACTACCTCGACGGCGCCCGCGAAATGACCGCCGCCAACCGGCCCTACCTCGCCCACCTGCTCGCCGACGAAGCCGCCCAGCGCACCACCGACCCGGCCACCGCCGCCGGCATCCGCGCCACCTTCCCCGACCCGACCGCCACCCGAGAGGAAACCGACTGACATGCCCGCCCGCGACTTCTTCCACTCCGTGATGCGGATCGGCCCCGTACAGATCGGCACCCATCGCGACCGCCGCGGCCGGACCAAACACGCCGCCGTGTGCACCAACGACCGGTGCGGCTGATCCGCCGACTACTCCAGCCAGTCCGCCGCACAGCTCGCCGCCCGCGCCCACCGCTGCCGCGTCAGCTAGGAGGCCGACCCCGATGGACGTTCCGCTCTGGCTCGCACTTCTCACCGTCGGCTACCTCGGCGTCAAGCTCATCCGCCCGCCCTGGTGGCTCATCGCCGTGCTCCTCCTCGGCGGCTTCCTCCTCGCCGACAGCGTGCTTGCCCCCGTCGTCAACGACTTCGTCAAGTAGCACGAACCGAAGGGAGAACACCGATGCTCCGCCCGAAGATCCCGACCAATCCCACGCCCACGGGTCACGTCATGCCGTCCGTGCCGGTGGGGCCGACCACCGTCGTGCCGAGTGCGCAGGTTCCGCCTCCTGCTCCGGTCGCCGCGATGCAGTCCCGGCCCACGGTGCAGCTCACGCCCGGCACCGCCCTCGCCCTCGTCGGCGGCGGGACGGCCGTGGTCCTGGTCGTCGGCGTCGTCCTGGTCTCCATGCTCCTCGCGGTAGCCATCACCGGCGCCTCGGTCACCGTCTGCGCCCTGGTGATCCGCTCCCTCGTCAACGCCGACGCCAAGCGACGCTGACCGGCCCCCGGGCGGCCTCGATACCGCCAAGCATCCGCCGCCCGGGCGCCGTCCCTGTCCGATCTCACAACCAGAAGGAAGAACCCAGCATGGCGCATCGTGCCTCGCCCGTGCCTGCCCCGTTGCTCGACCCGACCACCCTTGGTGACCTCCTGCGGGTGGCCTCGGCCCCTGACTACACGCGCTGGGAGGACCAGATCCGCCGTACCGGCGGCTGCTCCGACCCCATCCATCTGACCGGCTGGACACTCCACAAGGACAAGACCACCGGCGAGACCCTGCATCACTACACCACCGCCGACGAACCCGGCGGACGCCTCCGCCTCGCCTGCGGCAACCGCCGCGCCTCTCGCTGCCCCTCCTGCGCCTGGACCTACGCGGGCGTCACCTACCACCTCATCCGTGCGGGCCTGGTCGGTGACGACAGCCGCGATGTCCCCACCACCGTCAGGGACCACCCCCGCGTCTTCACCACCCTCACCGCCCCCTCCTTCGGCCCGGTCCATAACCGGCCCGACCGCGGCGTCTGCCGCTGTGGCGCCCAACACGCCCCGGACGCATCGGAACTGGGCACCGCCCTCGACCCCGCCATGTACGACTACGCGGGCGCCGTCCTGTTCAACAACCACGCCGGACAGCTCTGGCAGCGCTTCACCACACGCCTGCGCCGCGAACTCGCCGCCCGCGTCGGCCTCACCCGCCGAGAACTCGCCGACCGCCTCCGCGTCTCCTACGGCAAGGTCGCCGAATTCCAGAAGCGTGGCGCCCTGCACTTCCACGCAGTGATCCGGCTCGACGGCCCGGAGGGGCCCGGAACGCCGCCACCTGCCTGGGCAACGGTCGACCTGCTCGCCGACGCGATCCACGCAGCCGCGGCGCACTCCTACACGTCCGTCTCCGTCCCGTCCGCCGGGGACCAACCAGCCCGGTCCTTCCGCTGGGGAACACAGCTCGACGTCCGTCCGGTGAAGGCCTTCGGTGACGGCTCCGACATCACCGAACAGGCCGTTGCCTCCTACGTCGCCAAGTACTCCACCAAGGCAGCCGAGAACACCGGCACCCTTGACCGCCGCATCGGGGAACTCGCCGAGCTCGACCGCCACCAGGTCCCGGACCACACCCGCCGCCTGATCACCGCCTGCCGCGACCTGGACGGTCTCTACCCGGACCGGCGCCTCTGGGCCTGGGCGCACATGCTCGGCTTCCGCGGCCACTTCTCCTCCAAGTCCCGCCGCTACTCCACCACCCTCGGGGTTCTCCGCCAGGCACGCGCCGACTACCGCGCCGCCCAAGAGGCCGCAGTCCTGGGCCTGGGCGCCCGCGAACCGGACACCGTCCTCGTCCTCACCGACTGGCAGTACGCCGGCCATGGCCACACCCCCGGTGAATCCGCCCTCGCCGCCTCAATCGCCCGGGATCTCCAGCTCAACCGCGAGACGGCGCGCGAAGCACTGCAAGACCAACTCGCCCTGGAAGGAGCCGCAGCATGAACACCGCCGTCACCGCCGAACTGCTGACCGTGCCGGAAGTCATGGCGCGCCTCAAGGTCGGACGCTCGAAGGTCTACGACCTGATCCGCTCGCGCCGTCTCGTCTCGATCAAGATCGATGGGGCTCGTCGTATCCCTGACGTTGCCGTTCGTGACTTCGTCCTCGGCCAGATCGAGGAGGCTGCCTGATGGCCGGTCCCCGCAAGCGCAATCCCAACGGCGCCGGCACCATCACCAAGCGCAAGGACGGCCGTTACCAATGCGCCGTGTACGTCCTCCAGCCGGACGGCACCCGCGCCCGCAAGTTCGCCTACGGCAAGACCTGGGCCGAGTGCGACGCCAAGCGCCGGGAACTGCTCGCCAAGGTCGACCAAGGCGTGCCCGTGCCCACCCGCTCGGCCAAGCTCTCCGAGTGGCTGCCGTACTGGCTGGACAACGTCATCAAGCCCCGGCGGAAGCTCAGTACGTACGACAAGTACGAGGCGCACATCCGGCTGTACCTGGTGCCGTTGATCGGTGCCAAGCGGCTCGAATCCCTCGGCGTCGCCGACGTACGCCGCTTCCTCGTCCGCCTGGAGAAGGAGACCACTGCGGCGACCGCCAAGGAGTCTCACCGCGTCCTGCGGTCGGCGCTGTCCTCCGCCTGCCGCGAGGAACTGATCACGCGCAACGTCGCCAAGCTGGTCGAGCCGCCCCGCACCGACAACCGCGAACTGAGGCCCTGGACGCTCGACGAAACGCTGGATTTCCTCGCGGCCTCCCGTAAGGACCCGTTGTACGCGGCGTTCGTGCTCGCCATCGCCATGGGGCTTCGCCAGGGGTGAGATCGTCGGCCTGCGTTGGTCGGACCTCGACCTGGACAACCGCGTCCTCTACGTCCGTCAGCAGACCCAGCGCCGTCGGGGTGTCCTGTACGACGACGACCCCAAGATCCGCCGTCGCCGGGTCGTCCCGCTGCCCGCCCTCTGTATCGCGCCCCTGCGCTGGCACCGGATGCGGCAAGCCGCTGCTCGTGCCAAGGCGGGGGAGCGGTGGGAGGAGTCCGGCTACGTCTTCACCACCCGCACCGGCCGCCAGGTCGAGCCGCGGAACGTCTACCGCTCCTTCACCCGCGTCGCCGAGTCCGCCGGCCTCCGCGTGATCCGGTTGCATGACGCCCGGCACGGCACGGCCACGCTCCTCACGGCGGCCGGAGTCGCGCCTCGCGTCGTGATGGAGATCCTCGGGCACAGCCAGATCAGCATCACCATGAACGTGTACACGCACGTCGTGCAGGACACGCAGCGCGAGGCTATGAGCCACATGGACCGGCTGCTCAGGAGGCGTCCCGGTCGTCAGTGACCGCCGCCGTTGATGTCAGATCTAGATGTCAGAAGGGGTCCACCTCCGAAAATCCGGAGGTGGACCCCTTCTGAACTGGTGCCCCCGGCAGGATTCGAACCTGCGACACCCGCTTTAGGAGAGCGGTGCTCTATCCCCTGAGCTACGAAGGCAGGGTTCTGTCGGAAAACGTGTGCGAAACCCGACCCGGGTGGGCGGTGGGTTTCAGGTCAGCTTGCCGACAGGTTCGCGGTGGTCTGACCCGTGAGGGCCCGGCCACCGCCGACAGTGTAGCGGGTGGGGTGAGGTAGGTACTCCCGGTTCTGGCCGTGTGCGCCTGTGGTGCGTCAGCTGCGGTGCTGTCGGCGGGCGAGAGGTCGGGGTCGGGCATCCCCGGTGCTACGTGTCGGACCCGACCGGGCACGGGAGGTGTGCGGACAGGCGGTCGGGGGGCGGCGGCACGCAGTGTGTTCCGCTCTGCACCGCGCGGGGCCCCGGCTCTTGGGGAGGGCGGGGTGGGGAAGCGTGGCTGTGAAGAGGTGGGGCCGTTCACGGCGGGCAGGACTGAGCCCGCATGCCACCTCGTGACCCGTATCGACTGAATCCCGAGGTCTGCCACGCCCGGCCGTCGGGCAGGACGGCGAGTGCCTCGTAGCCGTCCAGTGCTTCCAGCCAGTCCTGCGCGTCCGCGCCCATGGCGAACGCCGCGGTGGCGTAGGCGTCGGTCATGGTCAGCCGGGGGCCGATGAGGGTGAGGGAGGCGAACGCCGTGGCGGGTGTGCCGCTGTGCGGGTCGAGGATGTGGGCGCCGCGTTCGGCGGTGCCCGAGGTAGCGACGGCCAGGTCGTGGCCGGCGGTGATGACGGTGAGCAGTTCGCCGGGCCGCAGCGGGTGGGCGATGCCGATGCGCCAGGGGGCGCCGGGGGTCGCCCGGCCGCGAAGCTGGAGGTCGCCTCCGCCGTTGACGCAGGTGTGGCGCGCGCCGGCTTCGTGAAGCAGCCGGGAGGCGGCCTCGGTGGCCCAGCCCTTGACCAGGCCCGAGGGGTCGAGGGCACCGGCCGGGACGATGCTGAACCAGCCGTCCGTGACATGGGCGGCTCGCGCGCAGAGGGACAGCACCTCGTGGACCTCTGGCGGGCAGTCGCCGAGGCGGATCTCACCGCGGTCGAGGCGGTTGATGTGGCTGTCGGGCCGGTAGGTGGAGAACACGGCATCGACCTGGTGGAGCCGCCGCACGGCCTCGGTGAGGGCGCGGCGGACGGCAGCGGTGGGCTCGCCCCGGATGTCGAAGGAGAAGACCGCGCCCATCACGTGCTCGACGTGGCGCAGCCCGTGCGCGGTGTCAGGCATGGGCCTGGTCCAGGGCGCTCTGCAGGGACTGGACATAGCCCTGGCTGGTGTAGCTGGCGCCGGTGACGGCATCGATGTGCGCGCTCTGGGCGCCGATCGCCTCCTGGGCGAGGCGAGGCAGGGCATAGGAGGCGATCTGCTGGTCGCGGCCGTTCTGGTCCGGGGCCCGGAGCACCTTGACGGCAGTGATCCTTCCCCGGGTGAGGGTGGCGGCGACCTGCACGGTTCCGTACGGGGTGTCGATGGGATCCCCGGTGAACGTGCCCGTGCCCGTGGACGAGCCCGATGCGGTGCCCGCAGGGGCGGGCGGGGACGAGGACGCTGCGGGGGACCGGGGGGTCACTCCTGCGAGGACGGGGCGCTGATGGGGTTTGAGGGCGAGCAGCGCGATGACGAGGGCGCTGATCCCGGTGGTTGCCAGGACGGCTCGGCGCATGGCGGTTCTCCTCAGAACGCGAACGACTCGTGGTGGATGCGCCGTGCCGGGACGCCGGCCTCGCGCAGGGCTTGGATCGCGGCCCGAGTCATACCGGGCGGACCACAGAGGTAGACGTCGTGCGCCGCGAGATCGGGCACCAGAGCACTCAGGCCCTGGGCGGTGAGGGGTGAGGAGTACCCGGCCGGTTCGTCGACGACGTAGTGCACGGCGGCCCGTCGGCGGACGGCTGTCGCGTCGATCTCACCGCGCAGGGAGAGGTCGACGGCGCGGCGGGCCCGGTAGACGAGCGTCACCTGTCCCGGCAGCGTCTCGAAGAGCGTGCGCAGGGGGGCGATACCGACGCCGCCGGCCAGGAGAAGGACCTTGGGAGCGGTGCGGAGGTTCGCCGTGAAGCCGCCGTAGGGTCCCTCGGCCCACACCCGGGTGCCGGGCGCGAGGTGGGCGAGCGCGGCACTGTGGCCGCCGGCGGTCTTCACGGTGATGCGCAGATGACGGGGGTGCGCGGGTGCGGAGAGGGAGTAGGGATTGGCGGTCCACCACAGGCCGCGGGTCATGAAGCGCCAGCGCAGGAACTGTCCCGGCTCACCCCCCAACTCATCCAGGTGCTCGCCGGTGAGGTGGACGGAGACCACGCCCGGCGCCTCGGGGTGGACCGCGGTGACGCGCAGGCGGTGACGCAGTCCACGCCGTACGGGGACGGCGAACCGGTACCAGGCGACCAGCGCGGCGACGCCGAGAAACAGCGTGTACCAGGCCACCTGGGCGAGGCGGTTGCCGACGAAGTCGGCGCCGTTGGAGAGCTGGTGGCCGAAGGCGAGGAAGACGGCCAGGTAGGTGGCGAAGTGCAGATAGTGCCAGGTCTCGTAACTCATCCTCCGGCGGGCCGCGCGGGCCGAGAGGACTGCGGTGGCCAGGAACAGCAGGAAGCCCGCCGTGCCCTTGAGGAGGTCGGGATAGTGCAGGACGAGCGTGGAGGTCTGGTTGAGCACGTTCGTGTGGGAGGTCAGTGAGTAGCCCCAGATGATCAGCAGGGTGTGGGCGAGGGCCAGAGAGACGGTGCAGCGACCGCCCAGGGCGTGCCAGCGGGCGAGGCGGTCCGTGCCGATGCTGTGGTCCAGGAGCGGCATGCGGGCCATCAGGGCCAGCAGCACCGCGCAGGCGTAACCGGCCAGCAGCCCCGTGATGCGCCCGGCGCCGGTGAGCCAGCCCGCCGGGCCGACCACCGAGGTCGTGTCGCTCCACCACAGGGCCAGCACCCCCGCGGCCCCGGCCCAGATCGCCGGCAGTGCCAGGAAGCGCACGGCGCTGCGGCGCGGGCGCCGGTGGCGCACCCCGCGGTTCGCGTGTGTGGTGGTGAACGTGGTGGTCATGGGGGCTCCTCCGGACAGGCCTCGCTCCGGCGACGGACGGCCAGCCTCCCGGCCCAACCTCTGTGTATCTTCTGAAAGCGACCCGCCGGCGACTCTCAGAGCCGATTCAGAGGAAACTCAGAGACACGGCCCGCCCTGCCGTGGCCCGTGCCGGGGGATGCTGAAGGAACCATGGACGAGCCGCGTACGACATCGCCTCTGCACCGCCCCGACGGAGAACCGGTAAGGGTTCTCGTCGTCGACGACGAACCCGACGTCACCGATGTCCTGGCCGGGGTCATGACCGGGGAGGGCTGGCAGGTACGCACTGCTGCCGATGGCGCCACCGCACTCGCGGCCGCCCGTGCCTTCCGGCCCGACGCGGTGGTCCTGGACTGGATGCTGCCGGACCTCGACGGCCTGCAGGTCCTGCGCGCGCTGAGACGCGAGGCACCCAGCGTGTGCGTGCTGTTCCTGACCGCCCGGGACGCGGTCGAGGACCGCATCGCCGGCATCAGCGCCGGCGGCGACGACTATGTCACCAAGCCCTACAGCCTGGAGGAGGTCCTGGCCCGGCTGCGCGGGCTGCTCCGGCGGGCCGGCCTGACGGCGGAATCCGCCGGCGCGAACCGGCTCACCGTCGGGGATCTCACCATGGACGAGGAAGCCAGGGAGGTCAGGCGCGGCGGGGCCACCGTCGATCTGTCCCGGACCGAGTTCGAGCTTCTGCGGTTCCTGATGCGCAACCCGCGCCGGGTGCTGTCCAAGGACCAGATCCTCGACCGGGTCTGGGCCTACGACTTCGGCGGACGGGCCCACATCGTCGAGCTCTACATCAGCTACCTGCGCAAGAAGATCGACGCCGGACGCACTCCGTTGATCCACACGGTGCGCGGTGTCGGCTATGTCCTCAAGGCGGGGTCCCGATGAGACGCCCGCTGCCCCGCACCCTGCGCGGCCAGCTCACCGTCGGACTCGTCACACTGCTCGCCCTCGCCTGCCTCGCCGTCGGCATCACCACCGCCCTCGCCCTGCGCGGCTTCCTGATGGGGCGGCTGGACGAGCAGCTGTCCGCCTCCGGCGGCCGGTTCGCCGCCAGCCTGGAACACGAGGCCACGCCCGACGCCGACAACCGCCCCGACACCCGGGGCCAGGCGGAGTCGACCTTCGGTGCCCGCCTCCTGAACGGCATCGTCACCCAGGCAGCTGTCGTGGACGACGCCACCGACCGCCCCCTCCCCCTCACCCCCGGGGACCGCCACGCCCTGGCGGGGATCCCCGCCGACGGGCACGGGCACAGCATCCGCCTCTCCACCCCGGGGGCGTACCGCGTCACGGCTGTCCGGGGCGACGACCAGGACACCTTGATCACCGGCCTGCCCCTGCACCCGGTGGAAGAGACCGTTCACCGCCTCGAAGCGGTCGAAGCCGTGCTGTTCGGCGCCGCCCTCGTGGTCACCGGCGTCGCCGGGGCCCTGTGGGTGCGGATCTCCCTGCGCCCCCTCCAGCGGGTCACCGCCCGTGCCGCGGAGGTGGCCGGGCTGCCGCTCGCCAGCGGCGAGGTCGCCATGCCCGGCCCG
This sequence comes from Streptomyces sp. NPDC047515, assembly GCF_040643055.1. Classification (NCBI taxonomy): domain Bacteria; kingdom Bacillati; phylum Actinomycetota; class Actinomycetes; order Kitasatosporales; family Streptomycetaceae; genus Streptomyces; species Streptomyces sp. NPDC047515. Next base: position 113,267 of record NZ_JBEYTM010000006.1, on the reverse strand, counting down.
CTTCCCGACACCGACCCCCGTACCGAAGTCGGTCAGGTCGGCAGCGCCCTCAACCACATGCTCGGCCATGTCGAGGGCGCACTCACCCAGCGCCAGGCCAGTGAGGAGCGGCTCCGGCACTTCGCCGCCGACGCCAGCCACGAGCTGCGCACCCCCGTCGCCAACATCCGGGGCCACGCCGAACTCGCCCTGCGCCACCACGGCCCCGTTCCCGGCGAGGTGCGCCACGCCCTGGAGCGCATCGACGGGGAGTCGCAGCGCATGACGCGCCTCGTCGACGACCTGCTTCTCCTCGCCCGCCTGGACGCCGGACGCCCCCTCGAACACGAGCCGGTCGATCTGACCCTGCTGATCCTGAACGCGACAGAGGACGCACGCGCCGCGGGCCCCGGCCACCGCTGGCTCCTCGACCTCCCCGGAGAACCGGTCACCGTCACCGGCGACGCCCACCGGCTCCAGCAGGCCATCGGGAACCTCCTGGCCAATGCCCGTACCCACACCCCGCCCGGCACCGAAGTGACCGTCGCCCTCACCCCCGGTCGGACCGGCGTCGCTGTGAGCGTGAGCGACAACGGACCAGGGATTCCCGCCGAGCTCCAGCCCGAAGTCTTCGGACGCTTCGTCCGCGCCGACCACGCCCGCTCCCGCAGCACGGGAAGCACCGGTCTCGGTCTCGCCATCGTCCACGCCGTCATCACCGCCCACGGCGGAACCGTCACCGTCACCAGCGGCCCCGGACATACGGCCTTCCGCCTGACACTCCCCGCCTGACCCCGTCCGACCCGCCCGATGCGCCTGACCCGCCCGACACCCTCGACGCGGCCGACGCATCTGACCCGCCCGACGCGCCCGACCCGCCCGATGCGCCTGACCCTGTCCTTGACGGGGGGTGGGCACGGGCATACCGTCGCGCATGTACTGAGCAAGCGCTTAGAGAGGTCGTTCGTGCCGCACATCGACCCGATTCCCGCCGCGCCGGCCCCGCGCGCCCGGCCCCCGGCCGCCGCTGCCGATGAAGCCGCCGTCGCGGATGCCGCGGCCCGTGTCGAAGCCGCGCTCACCGCTCCGGGAGCCCCGTTCGCCGTGGTGCGGGCACAGGACGGGGCGCACGCCGGAGCCCTTGTGTACGCGGACGGGCCGCGCACCCTCCGTGAGTTCGTGGAGACCACCTGGGCCTACGGGGACCGGCCGTTCCTGATCGCGGGGGAGCGCGGCTACTCGTACGCCGAGTTCTTCGCCGCCGCGTCCGCGCTGGCGTGCCGGCTGACCGGGACGTACGGGCTGCGCCGGGGAGAGAGGGCCGTCGTCGCGATGCGCAACCACCCGGAGTGGCAGATCGCCTTCTGGGCCGTGCAACTGGCCGGGCTGGTGGCCGTCCCGCTCAACGCCTGGTGGACCGAGGACGAGTTCACGTACGCGCTGGACGACTGTGAGCCGCGGGTGCTCCTGGTGGACGGCGAGCGGCTGCCGAGGGTGGCCGGCTGGGCGGCGAAGAACGGGGCGCGCGTGGTCGCCTTCCACTCGGAGGGGATGGTTCCGGACGGCGTCGAGCGGTACGAGGACCTGCCCGCGCCCGATCCGCTCGCCGCGCCCCCCGAGGTCGAGATCCGGCCTGAGGACGACGCGACGATCATCTACACCTCCGGCACCACCGGCCGGCCCAAGGGCGCGGTCGCCACCCATCTCGCCCAGGTGGGCGCCGTACTCAACCCCCGCTACCACGCCGCCGTCTCCGCGCTCGGGCGCGGGACCGTCCCGGGGCAGGGCCCCGCCCCGGTGTCGCTGCTGACGTTCCCGTTCTTCCACGTCGCCGCGTTCACCGGCTTCTACGCGGCGATGGCGGCGGGCGGCACGATCGTCCTGATGCGGAAGTGGGACGCCGAGGAGGCGCTGCGGCTGATCCGCGCACACGGCGTCACGCACTACGCCGGAGTCCCGACGACCGCGCTCCAGCTCCTCGCGGCGGCCGAGCGGGCGGGCGACGGCCTGGAGGGTCTGCAGATGCTGAACACCGGCGGGGCCGCCGCCCCGCCCGATCTGGTCGCGCGGCTGACGACCCGCCACGGCGACCGGATCGAGCCCCGCAACGGCTACGGACTGACCGAGACCAGCGGCGGCGTCCTGGCGAACTTCGGCGCCGAATACCGGCTCCACCCGGGCAGTGTCGGCCGTCCGACCCCCGCCACCGAGGTGCGGATCGCGGGCCCCACGGGCGAGGCGCTGCCCGATGGCGAGGTCGGTGAGCTGTGGCTGCGCGGTCAGTCCCTGGTCCGCGGCTACTGGCGGGACGAGGCGGCGACCGCTCGGGCGTTCACCGACGGCTGGTTCCGGACCGGTGATCTTGCGGTGGTGCGCGCGGGGCGGGTCGATGTCGTCGACCGGATCAAGGACATGGTGATCCGCGGCGGGGAGAACGTGTACTGCGTCGAGGTCGAGGCGGTGCTCCACGACCACCCGGACGTCGAGGACGCGGCGGTGCTGGGGGTCGCGCATCCGGTTCTGGGCGAGGAGGTCGCCGCCGTCGTCCGGCTGCGGTCCGGTGCCACCGTCACTCCCGAGGAGCTCAGGGCGCACGTCGGTCGCAGCCTGGCCGCGTTCAAGGTCCCGGCCCATGTGCTGGTACGCAGGGAACCGCTGCCCCGCAATCCGACCGGGAAGATCCTCAAGCGGGAGCTGCGCGGGCCCGTCGAGGCGGAGGTGCGGCGGGCCGGCGGGGACGCATCGGTCACGGATCCGGACGGCGAGGGCGGTCGGCCGTGACCGCGGCCGGGCGGGGCGGACGGCCACGGATTCGGGCCGTCAGGGCCGAGTGATCCGGACGCGGTAGTTCCCCTTGTCGTCCTTGTCGACCACGGATATGCGTATCCCGGCTGCCCGGTCGGTGAAGGTCTGGCCCGGCTGGAAGGGGGCGTCGGAGAGTTCGGCGTGCACATTGGGCAGTTGGGTGCAGCCGCTGCTGCCTTTGGTGCTGTCCGCGACGGACACCGGCCCCTGCCCGGTGTCGACGTCCGAGCTCACCTTGTAGATCAGCACCCCGGGCCGGCAGACCGCCTGGTCGTTGCCCGCCCGGGTCCGTACCTCCACGGCGTAGCCGGACTCGCTGCTCAGCGGTACGAAGGCCAGCTTGACGCCGCCCCGGGTGGCCAGCGGTTCGAGGATGTGGTCGCTGGTGCCGGGCCGGGCGGCGCAGCTGATCTGCTTGTTGTCCAGCCAGCCGAGCTTCCACTTGTGCCAGCCGAGCAGGTCGTTGTTGGCCCCCCAGTCCTCCGACATGATGTCCCAGTGCCCGACCGCGCCGCCGCCCTCCGTGGTGTAGAGGTCGGGGAGGCCGAAGACATGGCTGTTCTCGTGCGGCAGCACGCGGTATCCGTTCTGCTTGAACGACCCCGAGCCGTCGTCCTGGCGGCTGTAGATGAACGACGTGTTGGCGAGCGGGATGCCGTCCGCGTGCGGGGCGTCGTCATTGCCGGAGAAGGTCACGGACAGGACGGTGTCCAGGGCGGGGGGTCCGGCGTTCGGTGTGACCAGGATGTTGATCAGGTCGTACGTACTGAAGTCCACCTTCGATCGCGTGGCGGCGACGATGTCCTGGACGAGTTGGCGGTAGCCCGGCTCGTACGGTGATCCGCGCTCGATCCCGTACTCGGAGAACGGCAGCGGCATCCGCAGCCAGGTTTTCAGGGGTGCGTCCGGGATGTAGGTGAGCCGTCCGTACGAAGCGGTCCGGAACCAGTTGACGGTCTGCGGGAAGAATTCGTCGAACCGGTCCATCGCCGATTCGGTGCCCGGTGCGTCGGGGAAGTCGATCATCAGGTTGAGCGCGTGGATCCTGCCTGTGGAGTGGGCGTAGTTCGCCGCCGTCGGCATGCCCTCCGACATCTGTACGCCCATGGTCGTCGCTATTCGGCACGCGGCTATGCCTGCCGAGGAGTTCGCCACCGGTCCGGCCGAAGCCCGGCTGGATATCGGAAGTGCACTGCTGGCCGAGGCCAGTGCCGCGATGACCAGGGTCGTGGCCGAGGCGAACGCGATCGGGTTGCGGTGCTTGCGTATCCGGTGGCGGGTCTTCTGCATACAGGCGCCTCGCGGTCCGCGGCAGCCGGCCGACCCTGACTGCGCTCTGCGGATCAGCCTGTGACGGGTGCTGCGGCACCGCTCGTCGGGTGCGCCGAACGGTTGGTTTTCCCGTTCCGAGGTGTGCCGCAGGTCACATCGTGGTGGGGAAATAACCGGGGACCGTTTCCCCGTTTGAACTTCTGTCCCCGTGAAACGGGGAAGCATTCCCCGGTTGCGGGAGGGGGTGCTGCGAAGATGGAAGCAACCAGGAGCAGCGGCAGAGCAGAACCAGGACCGAAGCAGGATCAGGGTCGAGGCCGAAGAGACCAGGACCGAAGTCCGGCACCACGAAGACCGTGGCGCCGGGAATCGCAGGAGTCGGAAGGCAGGGACAGCCGTCGTGGATACCGTCACCCGCACCGCCACCGGAACGGCGCAGCCCCGGACGCACCGTCCGAGGGCGGACGCGCTGCGCAACCGGGAGCGGATCGTGACGGCCGCGCGCGAGATGTTCGTCGAGTTCGGGCCGGACGTGCCGCTCGACGAGGTCGCCCGCCGCGCCGGCGTCGGCAACGCCACGCTCTACCGGAACTTCCCCGACCGGGCCGCGCTGACGCACGAGGTCGTGCTCGCGGTCACCTCCCGCACCACCGACCGCGCGGAGGAGGCGACGGCCGAGGAGGCCGATCCCTTCGCCGCGCTCTGCCGCTTCGTGCACGCGGCGGCCGACGAACGGATCGGGGCCCTGTGCCCGATGCTGTCCGGCGGCTTCGACAAGGACCACCCCGAACTGCTCGCCGAGCGTCGGCGCCTCGAAGAGGCCGTCGAAGGACTCGTGGCGCGCGCCATGTCCGCCGGGCGCCTGCGCACCGACATCGCGGTCGGTGACGTACTGGTCGCCCTCTCCCAGCTCACCCGGCCACTGCCCGGCATCGGATGCCCGGACATCGACCGGTTCACCCACCGTCATCTACAGCTGTTCCTGGACGGACTGGAGGCCCCGGCCCGGTCCCGACTGCCCGGAACGGCGGCGACCTTGGAGGATTTGCGGCGTCGGCCATGAGGCCCGCGCCGGGCCCCCGAACCGGGTGCCCGGCGACGCGACCACCGCATTGTGACCACGCCTTTCCTTTCACCGCACCTCGACCGCACCTCCCTTTCACCGCTCGACCCGCGACGACCTTCATGCCCGAGTGGTCACACTCGACCCGTCAGGCCTGATCCGTCACGCCCGACCCGTCCCGCCCGGCCTTCTCCGGCGGCCGTTCTCACCGGCCGTCCCTTACCGACTGCCCGTTCACCGACTTCTCGGTTCACGATTCCGCGCGCCCACGCGCGTCCTTAGGTGGATACCTCCATGTCAAAAACAGCTGATATCCGACTCCCGGACCCCAGCCGCTGGAAAGCGCTGGCGTTCATCGCCCTCGCGCAGCTGATGGTCGTGCTCGATGCCACGATCGTGAACATCGCGCTGCCGCACGCTCAGACGGCCCTGGGCATATCCGACGCCAACAAGCAGTGGGTCATCACGGCCTACGCGCTCGCCTTCGGCGGACTGCTGCTCTTCGGGGGCCGGATTGCCGACCTCTGGGGCCGCAAGCGGACCTTCGTCGTCGGCCTGATCGGCTTCGCGCTGGCCTCCGCGCTCGGTGGCGCGGCCCAGAACCAGGGCATGCTCTTCGGCTCCCGAGCCCTCCAGGGCGTCTTCGGTGCGCTGCTCGCCCCGGCGGCGCTGTCGCTGCTCGCCGTGATGTTCACCGACGCCAAGGAGCGCGCCAAGGCGTTCGGCATCTACGGTGCGATCGCCGGTGGCGGTGGCGCCGTCGGCCTGATCCTCGGCGGCTTCCTGACCCAGGCGCTGAACTGGCGCTGGACGTTCTTCGTCAACATCCCGTTCGCGGTCGTCGCGGCCTCCGGCGCGTACTTCGTGATCCGTGAGCCGGCCGGCAGCCGCAACCGCTCGCCGCTCGACATCCCGGGCGTCGTCCTGTCCGCACTGGGTCTGGTCTCGCTGGTGTACGGATTCACCCGTGCCGAGTCCGCCGGCTGGTCGGACGCGCTGACCATCGGCACGTTCGTCGCGGCCGGCGCGCTGCTCCTGGCGTTCGTCCTGACCGAGTCCCGGGTCGCGTCGCCGCTGCTGCCGCTGCGCGTGGTGCTGGACCGCAACCGCGGCGGCGTCTACCTCTCGCTGGGTCTGGCCGTCATCGCGATGTTCGGGCTGTTCCTCTTCCTGACGTACTACCTGCAGGTCGTGAGGGGCTACTCGCCCATCAGGACGGGCTTCGCCTTCCTCCCGATGATCGCGGGCATGATCACCGGTTCGACGCAGATCGGTGCCCGGCTGATGACCCGCGTCCCGGCGCGCAAGCTCATGGGCCCCGGCTTCCTGACCGCCGCCGTCGGCATGCTGCTGCTGACGCAGCTGGAGATCGGCTCCTCGTACACCACGCTGATCCTGCCCGCGCAGCTCCTGCTGGGGCTCGGCATGGGCACGGCGTTCATGCCGGCCATGTCGCTGGCGACGCACGGTGTCGAGCCGAGGGACTCGGGCGTCGCGTCCGCGATGGTCAACACCTCGCAGCAGGTGGGCGGCGCGATCGGTACGGCGCTGCTGAACACCATCGCCGCATCGGCCGCGACGGCGTACGCCACCTCGCACGCCGCGCTCGGCGCCCGCGACCCCGAGCTGTTGAAGCTCCAGTCGATGGTGCACGGCTTCACCGGTGCCATCTGGTGGGCCGTCGGCATCCTGGTGGTGGCCTCCGCGATCGCGGTGACCTTCATCAACGCCGGCCGTCCCTCGACGGCCACGGCGAGCGGAGGCTCCGGTTCGGGTGACGCCGACGGTGTCGAGGACGAGTTCAAGGTCCCGGTCGTCGCCCACTGACGACGCCCGGCGGCGTGACGTGAGGTGAACGCGGCTCTGCCCCGGTTCCGCTCGACGGAACCGGGGCAGAGCCATGCCCCGGTGCGTGGCTCAGCGCAGCCAGGGCAGATCCGCGTCCGTGCCCTCCGGCTGCAGCCCGGTGGCGATGACCTGCATGATCTCGCCGAGCGAGCACACCTGCTCGGGTGTGAGCCGGTCGAACATCGCCTGGCGTACGGCGCTGACATGGCCCGGCGCGGACCGGCGGAGCATCTCGTAGCCGTCGTCGGTGAGGACCGCGTTCTGGCCGCGCTTGTCGGACGGGCAGTCCTCGCGGCGCACCCAGCCGCTCTTCTCCAGTCGTGCGACGGCGTGCGAGAGCCGGGAACGGGTGATCTTGGCGTCCTTGGCCAGCTCGGTCATCCGCTTCCGGCGGCGGGGCGCCTGGGAGAGCTGGACGAGCAGTCCGTAATAGATGTGCGGCATCCCCGCGTCACGCTGCAACTGGCGGTCGAGGTGGTCCTCCATGAGCGTGGTGGCGTGGAGATACGCCCGCCAGACACGCTGCTCTTCGTCGGAGAGCCAGTGAGGCTCGCCGGGGGATGCCGTGGTCATGGACTCCACTGTACGACCTTTTCTTGAAAGTTTAACTAGATAGAGCTAAGGTCTCTGGAGGTGGGAGCTTGAAGATTAAAGAATCCTTCCTTCTCAAAGAGACCAAGAGAAGACTTACCTCGATCAGCAGCGGATGGGGAGTGCCATGACTGTCACCGTGGAGCGCATGCCCGCCCTCTACCTCTCCCACGGCGCACCGCCGCTGGCCGACGACCCGGTCTGGCCCGGCGAACTGGCCGCCTGGTCCGCCGGGCTGCCCCGCCCCCGCGCGATCCTGATGGTCTCCGCGCACTGGGAGGAGGCCCCGCTCGCCCTCGGCGCGACGGAGACCGTCCCGCTCGTCTACGACTTCTGGGGCTTTCCCGAGCACTACTACCAGGTGCGGTACGCCGCCCCGGGCGCGCCGGAACTGGCGGAGAACGTGCGCAAGCTGCTGCGTGGCGCCGGTACGCCGGTCCAGGACATCCCGGACCGCGGGCTCGACCACGGGGCGTACGTCCCGCTGGTGGAGATGTTCCCGGACGCCGACATCCCGGTGCTCCAGATCTCCATGCCGACGCTGGACCCGCAGAAGCTGATGGACATCGGTCGCAGGCTGGCGCTGCTGCGCGACGAGGGCGTCCTGATCGTCGGCAGCGGCTTCTTCACCCACAACCTGGCCGCCCTGCGGCAGGCGGGCGGGGGCACCCCCGGCTGGTCGGCGGAGTTCGACGACTGGGGGAAGCGGGCGCTTCAGGCGCAGGACATCGACGCCCTGCTGGACTTCGAGCACAAGTCCCCGGCCGGCCGGCTCGCCCACCCGCGCACCGAACACTTCGCGCCGCTGTTCGTGACGCTCGGCGCGTCGGAGGGCGAGCTGGACCGGGGCCGCAGCGTCATCGACGGGTTCTGGATGGGGCTCGCGAAACGGTCGGTGCAGTTCGGCTGAGAGCGCCGAAGGGGCCAGGGGGAACGGGGGCAGGGGCGGGGACGCCCAGGACGGTGAGGGGCCCCGGAAGATCCGTCACAGGGCCGGCGGGTTCAGCTCGATCGAGCGGAGTGCGGCGGCCAGGGCCGTGGAGTCGCCGACGTCCAGTGCGGTGTCGGTGAACTTGATGGTGTGATCGTCGCCGTGCGCCGCCGCCCGCGCGAAGAGCTCCTCGGCGGACGCGGTCGTGGGCGCGTACGGGGCGGGCTCGGCCGGACCGTACGCGGCGGTGACGGCGGCGCTCGCCGCCCAGGCGGCCTCCAGGCTCGGCGCCCACAGCGCACGGGGGAGTGCGGGCAGAGTGCGCAGCACGGCGTTGGGCGCGGTCGCGGCATGCACCAGCATGATCGGCTCGCCGTGCCCGTGGGTGGCATAGCGGTGGGTCGCGGCCCGCACCAGCTCCTCCAGCCGGGTCCGGGCCTCGTCCGGGTCGTCGGTGAAGCGCTGCGGCCACACCGGGAACGCGGTGAGCTGCGCCAACCGGTCCCGAATGCCGCCGCTCTGTTCCGGCACCGGCGGCACGGCGTCCAGCGCGGCCCCGGCGCTCGGTGCGGGTGCCAGTGGAGTCAGCGCGGGCAGCGGCTGGTGGCGGGCGGCCCAGTAGCCGAGGCCGTGGGCGAGCTCGGTGATCCGGGGTGCGCTCGCCTCGCCCGCGAGCAGGGTGCGTACGCAGTGGCCGACCCGGATCACGGGGTGGGTGGCGCCCGCCGCGATGCCGGGCAGCAGCCGCGGCCACCACTCGGTCAGGACGTCCCGCCAGGGGCGCTCGGCCGTCTCCCGCTGGAAGTACACCGTCCAGTCCGCGATCCGGCGCGGGTTGCCCAGGGCCTCGCGCCAGTTCTCCGCCGTGACCCGGGACGCGGTGTCCGGCATGTCCTCCAGTTTGTGGCTGTAGTGGTCGAGCCAGCGGTGGACGACCGGTGCCTGGCCGTGCCGGACCAGTGCCTCGACGGCCATCGGACCGTGATTGCTCAGCCAGCCGTTCCGTTCCGGGCCCGCGGTGTGGAGGCGTTCCAGCGCCTCGTCGAGCGTGCCCGTGGTGTCCTCGGTGGTCCCACCGGCTGTCGCGTCGTCCCTGACACCTGCCGTGTCGTCGTCCCGGCCGCCCGCTGTGCCGTGCGTGCTCGTCGTCTCGTTCATACGGAAGGACGCTAGGCGTGGCGCCCGTGGTGCGTAACGGGCCGTGGTCCCGGTCCCGGACGGTGTGCGGCCTAGGACCCGGGACCCATCCGCTTCTCGTACCAGGCCACGTCCCAGTAGGTTCCGAACTTCCGGCCCACCTCGGCGTACGTGCCGACATGGCGGAAACCGAAACGCTCGTGCAGCCGGGCCGAGGCGTCGTTGGGCTGGGTGATGCCCGCGTGCGCACGGTGCAGATCCTCATCCGCGAGCGCCTCGAACAGGGACGAGTAGAGCAGTGTGCCGACACCGCGGCCGGTGGCGCCCGGCGCGCAGTACACACTCACCTCGACCGAGGTCGCATACGCCGCCTTGGGGCGGAAGGGGCTGCTGGTGGCGTATCCCAGGATCGAATCGGGGCCGACAATGCGGACATCCTGAGCAACCAGAACCCGGTGGGGCCCGTCTTCCGGGTGGGAACGAAGCCACGGCATCCGCTGTTCGGGTGTGAAGGGAGTCGTATCGAATGTGAGCGCGGTCTCACGTACGTAATGGTTGTAGATGTCCGTGAGCGCCACCAAATCGCCTTCGATGCCCGGCCTGACCTGCACTTCTTCCCGGCTGTTCGGCATGCGCACTCCTCTCGCGGCGGCACAGGGTACTGCATGATCGCGAAAATGAATGCCAGGCATGGGAATTCTGTCCGGATTCCAGTCGTTGTTTCCATCGGATGCAGGGCACCCGAGAGGGTGTCGCGACCTACTCAGCAAGGGAGCACGCATGGCAACCCGTGCCGTCGCCCGTCGTTCGTCCGCCACCGGCGGGACCAGCCGGGCAAGCAGTGTTCGCGCAGCGGGCGGAGAGATCGCCGATCGCGACCTGGTCGGCATGTACCTGGACGAGATCGCGCGTACGCCGCTGCTCGATGCCGCCAAGGAGGTCGAGCTGTCGCAAACCGTCGAGGCGGGCGTCTACGCGCGGCAGATACTCGGCGGCGAGGTGGAGAGCGAAGCCGGTGGAGCGACGCGCGAGGAGCTGGAGGCGCTGGTCGCCGAGGGCGAGCGCGCCAAGGACATATTCATCCGTTCCAATCTCCGCCTCGTCGTTGCCGTCGCCCGCCGTTACCCGCGGGCGGGGCTGCCCCTGCTCGACCTGATCCAGGAGGGCAACGCGGGCCTGGTGCGTGCGGTGGAGAAGTTCGACTACGCCAAGGGCTTCAAGTTCTCCACGTACGCGACGTGGTGGATCCGTCAGGCCATCACCCGTTCCATCGCCGACCAGTCCCGTACGATCCGGCTCCCCGTCCACCTGGTGGAGGAGCTCGGCCGGATCCGCCGGGTGCAGCGCGAGTTCAACCGTGAACACGGGCGCGAGCCGGAGCACACGGAGATAGCCGCAGAGCTGGACTCCACGCCGGAGCGTGTGGGCGATGTCCTGGACTGGGCCCGCGACCCGGTCAGTCTCAACATGTCCGTGGATGACGAGGGCGAGACGCAGTTCGGCGATCTGCTGGAAGACACCTCCGCGGTGTCGCCCGAGCAGTCGGTGATGACGCTGCTGCGCAGCGAGGAGCTGGAGGACCTGATCGGCAAGCTCGACAACCGCACCGCGTCGATCATCCGTATGCGGTATGGCATCGAGGACGGCCGCGAGCGGACCCTCACGGAGGTGGGCAAGCAGCACGGACTGACCCGCGAGCGGATCCGCCAGATCGAGAAGCACGCGCTGCTCGAACTGAAGCGAATGGCGCACGACACGGGTTTTGACGCTGCGGCGTGAGCCCGAGTCCAGTATCCTCCGAAATGGGTCGCTTCGCGTGACCCCCTGAGCTGAGTCCCGGCGCCCACCCCCCCCTGGCGCCGGGGCTCATTCTTTTGTGCCCTTGGTGCCTGCGGCCTTGATGTCCGTGCGCTTGATGCCGGTGGCCCTGTCGGTCGGCGGCCGCGTGGATCCGGCGCGCAGGCCTGTGGCCGGTCGGTCCGTCCGCCGGCCTTCTGCCCCCGCGCCTTCTGTCCCCGTGCCTTCTGTCCCCGCGCGGGTCAGCCGGGCGCCCAGATCGCTCAGGTACTCCACCAGCTGCGGCGGCTCGTGCGCGGTGAACTCGCAGTCCACCAGTGCGAGCCGGACCGCCACCCATTCGAGTGAGTCCGACAGCACCGCCCGCAGCCGGCAGCTGTTCTCGCCGGTCCGCTCCAGCGGTCCGATCGAGGCCGGGAGGCGCGCGGACACGAAGTCCGCCGGGGCCGCGAAGCTCACGTCGACCGCCAGCTCGGGCTGCCGCCGGGCGATGGAGCCGGCGAGGAACTCCGCCGCGTCGCCCGTGGGCAGCTCGCGCGGCGTGAACCGGGCTCCGGTCGCGAACGGCTCGCTGACCCGGTCGACCCGGAACGTACGCCAGTCCTCGCGCCCCAGGTCGTATGCGACGAGATACCAGCGCCACCCGGTGCTCACCAGGCGATAGGGCTCGGCCTGCCGCTTCGTCTCGGCGCCGTCCCCCGCGCGGTAGGCGAACCGCAGCCGCTCCCGCCCGGTGACCGCCGCCGCCATCACCGTGAGCGTGTGCGGATCGATGGTCGAGCCGTCGCCACGGGTCAGCGGCATCGTCGCGTTCTGCAGGGTCGAGACCCGGTGCCGCAACCGCGAGGGCAGCACCTGCTCCAGCTTCGCCAGAGCGCGTACGGACGCCTCGTCGACCCCCTCGATGGCATGCCCGGCGCCGGCCCGCAGGCCCACCGCGATGGCCACCGCCTCCTCGTCGTCGAGGAGCAGCGGCGGCATGGCGGTGCCCGCGACCAGGCGGTAGCCGCCGACCGATCCGCGCGAGGCCTCGACCGGATAGCCGAGCTCGCGGAGCCGGTCGATATCGCGGCGGATCGTGCGCGGGCTGACGTCGAGCCGCTCGGCGAGTTCGCTGCCCGGCCATTCGCGGGGCGTCTGGAGGAGCGACAGCAGGTTCAGCAGTCGTGCCGGTGTGTCGGTCATGGGCTCAGCCTCGTGCCGGTGTGTCGGTCATCTCACCAGGATGCCCAGCCTATTGGGTCATGGGCTGTCCTAATGGCTGCTTAGTTTCTTCCCATGACTTCTTCCACATCTCTGCCGTCCACGGCATCCGGGCCCACGGTGTCCTCGGACCCGTCGGACCGGCGACGCTGGTTCGCGCTCGCCATCGTGATGACCGCGGCCTTCATGGACCTGGTCGACGTCACGATCGTCAACATCGCCGTCCCGAGCATCCAGCAGGACACCGGCGCCTCGTTCAGCTCGATCCAATGGATCACCGCCGGATACGCCCTGGCCTTCGCCGCCGGTCTGATCACCGGCGGCCGGCTGGGCGACATCTACGGCCGCAAGCGACTGTTCCTCATCGGTATCGGCGGCTTCACGCTGGCCTCCGCGCTCTGTGGCTTCGCCGCGAACCCGGAGATGCTGGTCGCCTCCCGCATCCTCCAGGGTGGCACCGCCGCGCTGATGGTTCCGCAGGTGCTGTCGATCGTGCACGCCACCTTCCCGGCGCACGAGCGGGGCAAGGTCTTCGGCCTCTTCGGGGCGATCGTCGGCCTCGGCGCCGTGCTGGGACCGCTGCTGGGCGCGCTGCTCACCGAGTGGAACCTCGCCGGTCTCGAATGGCGGCCCATCTTCCTGATCAACCTGCCGGTCGGCATAGCGGGTCTGATCCTGGGACGGAAGTTCATCACCGAGTCGAAGGCCCCGAAGGCGCTGCGGCTCGATCTGATCGGTGTCGCCCTGGTGACGCTGGGACTGCTGATGCTGATCTACCCGCTCACCCGTGGGCGCGAGCTGGGCTGGCCGCTGTGGGGCCATGCGCTGATGGTCGGCAGCCTCCTGGTGTTCCTGGTCCTGGTGGTGTTCGAGCAGCGCAAGGCGCGCAAGGACGGTTCACCGCTGGTCGAGCTGTCGCTGTTCCGGGTCAAGAGCTTCGCTGCGGGCATCGCCGTGCAGCTGACCTTCGGTCTCGGCCTCGGCATCTTCTTCCTGGTCTGGACGCTCTACATGCAGATGGGGCTCGGCTGGAGCGCGCTGAAGGCCGGCACGACGGGTATCCCGTTCTCGATCGCCGTCTCGTTCGCCGCGGGCATCTCCGTACAGAAGCTGGTGCCCCGCTTCGGCCGCAAGGTCCTCCAGTCGGGTGCGCTGCTGATGATCGTCGGCGTGCTGCTCTACATCTGGGAGTCGGACCGGTACGGCATGGGCATCACGTCCTGGCAGATGGCGCTGCCGCTGGTGGTCATGGGTATCGGCATGGGCCTGATCGTGGCTCCGCTGACGGACGCGGTGCTGTCCGAGGTGCCGAAGGAGCATTCCGGTTCGGCCTCCGGGCTGATCAACACCGTGCAGCAGATGGGCAACGCGCTCGGGCTCGGACTGGTCTCGGTCGTCTTCTTCGGTTCCATCGGGGACCGGCTGGCACCCCAGCAGGTGGGCCCGGCGTTCGCGGAGGCGTTCCAGCACTCGCTGTGGTGGGTGGCCGGGGTGCTCGCGGTGATCTTCCTGGTGATGTTCGCGCTGCCGGCCCGGCCGCGGCGGCACGAGGAGGGCGGCGACGAGGCCCTGGACGACGAGAGCGTCTCCGTGGCGTCCATGAGCGGGCCCGGGGCCGAGCTCGGCAAGGAACCCGCGCTGACGCGATGACGCCGTGACGCCCTGACGGCGCCGGGCGTCCTGACGGTACGAGGTGCCCGCAGTCCCCCGGGGGAGTGCGGGCACCTCGCATGCGTGGCGGGCTCCGGTCAGCAGATGTGCGTACGGCTCTCCATGGCGCCGCGCGCGGAGTCCTCGTCGCCGTACACCTCGCACATGTGGCGGCCGTCCGGCGTGGCCGTGTGCTCGACCTCCCACAGGCTCGTCTCGCTGCCGTCGAGAAGCAGGAAGGCGTGCTCGTACAGGGTGAAACCGGCATCCCGCCCATCCACCCGGCACTGCCGGCCGAAGACCTGGGTGATGTGATGGGCGAACGCGGCGCGCAGCAGCCGGGCGGTCTCCTCACCGGGGCCGTCGCTGTTCTCCGCGCGGCGCAGGACCCGGCGGGCGTGGTCGGCGGAATTGTCCGGGGCGTACATCCGGGGCAGCGGGACCTGGGGCGCGGCCATCAGGACCGTGAGTACCTCCAGATCGGCCTGCGGTCCGTCGTCCCCGAACACCGGGCTCTCACCGAAGCCGCCGGCCAGCCGGGCGGCGGCGACATGGGCATCGGCCTCGTCGTCGTACAACTCGTGGTGGCGGAGGTCGGGCTCCGTCCGGGATCGGGGGGCCGTCGCGCTCTGCGGACCGCCGTGCACCAGCTCCCACAGGGTGAGAGGAGTGCCGTCGGACAGCAGATACGTGTGCCGGTAGGTCTCTCGGTGGAGTACGGAACTGTGGTGCGAGGAGTGCAGGGAACTGCTGTGGGCGAGTGCGGTACCGAGTCTCTCGACCGTGCTGTCGGGCAGGTCGAAAGAGTTGAGTGCCCGTCGCAGGAGTCGCTCGAGGTGCTGCTCGGTTGTCTCGTACGGATCGCTCAAGGTGCTGTCTCCAGGCCGTCGCCGCGTGTTACTTGGTGCGTGCTTAACGTAGTACCTGGGTCCGACATCGTGACCGGGGTTCAGAAAAACGTACGTCGCACGCAGATGGTTCCTGTCGGTTCGTCTGAACTTTCTTACCCGGGAGGCGAGTCGGATGTCGGGCGTTCGCGCGGCGCGGGCCGGGCCGGGGGCCGGTGCCCGGCATAGAGATCGCTGTACGAGGGGTAGCTGCCGCCGCCGGGGCGGCGGTCGACGCTCTGAGCTGCCCGGACGGCTTTCACGATGGCGCGGGTCAGGACATCCGCGCCGGCCGCCAGGAGGTCGTTGAGCGCGATCGGGTTCCGCGGATCCAGCTGCCGGGCGCTGGTGGCCAGCCCGAAGACGGTGTCCCCGTCGGTCAGCAGATGCACCGGGCGGACGGCGCGCGCCAGTCCGTCGTGCGCCGTGCCCGCGAGCTTCTGCGCCTGGGCCCGGGTGAGATCCGCGTCCGTGGCGACGACCGCGAGCGTGGTGTTGAGCGGCGGCCGGACGTCCGTCGCCCGCGCCTCGGCGAGGCGTCGCTGGGCCGCACGGTGGACCTCGGGTGCGGGGTGCACCGGCGGTTCGGCGGCGCCGTACTCCCCGTACAGCACTCCCGTACGCGGATCGATCACCGAACCAGCCGCGTTGACCACGACGAGCGCGCCCACCGTGATCCCGGACTCCAGCCGCACACTCGCCGTGCCCACCCCGCCCTTCAGCTGCCCGGCGACCGCACCCGTACCGGCGCCGACACCCCCCTCGACGACCGGAGCCCCGGGCTCCGTGCCCGCCGCGTCCTCCACCGCCGCGCGACCGGTCGACGCGTCGGGGCGGGCCCGCCAGTCACCGCCCCGCCCCAGGTCGAAGACGCACGCGGCCGGAACCACCGGCACCACCTGCGCCGGATCGGGCCCGACCCGCACCCCGCGCCCCTGCTCCTCCAGCCAGGCCATCACACCCGACGCGGCGTCCAGGCCGTACGCACTGCCGCCCGTCAGGACGACGGCGTCGACGCGCTGCACCAGATTGCGCGGATCGAGCGCGTCCGTCTCTCGGGTGCCGGGGCCGCCGCCGCGTACGTCCACGGCCGCGATCGCGCCGCCCTCCGGGGCGAGGACCACCGTGGTGCCGCTCAACGCGCCCGCGCCCGCCACCCGTGCGTGGCCGACCCGCAGTCCGGCGACATCGGTCAGCGCGTCGAGCGGCCCGGCGGCAACGGGCAACGGGAAGGGGTCCGTCGGTTCCTGCGGTTCTTCCGTCACGCGGGCTCCTCACTGGAAACTGGATTCACCACTCGCGCCGTGCGGCGCTCGCGACTCGCCGCCCGGCACCTCTGCTGCTTGTGCTGCCGATGGCGTCGGCCGTGCCCCTCGCGACTGTCGCTCGCCACTCGCTCACCGCCGCCTGTCCCGCCCGCGCCTTCACCACGCCCTCACCCCGCCACGTCCGGCCGCCGGGACAGGGCCACTCCCACGGCCACGGTCGCCGCCGCCACCAGGCCGGCCGCGAACACCGCCCACTCCCCGGCGAACGTACAGGCCAGGATCGCCGGCGCGGCCACGGGGAGGGGCAACTGCTCCGCGAGATCGCGCTTGAAGTGGCGGGCGTGCAGCGCCCATACCGTCAGCAGGAAGAGCGCGGAGGGCACGGTCACCGCGGCGGCCGCCACCGCGTTCGAGACATGGGCCTTGCCCACAGTCTGTTCCACGGCGACCTCGATGCCCGAGCCGATCGCCGCCGCCGAGCCGAAGATCAGGAAGTGTCCGTATCCCCAGACGAACGCTTCCCTGCTGCCGCGGAGGTAGTCGTGGATCGGCACGGCGAAATAGATCCACCACGCGGAGAAGACGATCAGCAGCCCACCCGCGGCGATCGGCAGCAGCTCGCGGAACGCGTCGTGCTCGTCCACCGCCTCCTGGACCGCGACGGTGGCTGCCGCGACCGTCTCGCCCAGCACGATGATCGTGAACAGGCCATATCGCTCGCCGATATGGTGCGGATGCCAGCTCGTCGGGCGGTCGCGCTCGGCCAGCGCCGGAACGGACATCTCCGCGAGCACCAGGACGACGAAGACGGCGGCACGCGCTCCGCCCGAGTTGTCGGTCAGCAGCAGCATGCCGATCCAGCCCAGTTGCACCACGGTGATCCCGACGGCGTACCGCAGCGCGACGCGCCGCTCGGCGCCCCGGGTGCAGTACGCGGCGCGCAGCCACTGGCTGGTCAGGGCGAGCCGCATCACGACATAGCCGACCACGCCGACCGTCCAGTCGCCCGCGTCGAAGGCGCGCGGCACGCCGGCGGCGAAGATGAGCACCCCGGTGATCTGGACGAGGGTGACCACGCGGTACAGCGGGTCGTCGATGTCGTAAGCCGAGGCGAACCAGGTGAAGTTGACCCAGGCCCACCAGATCGCGAAGAAGACGGCCGCGTAGCTGACGATTCCGGTGACGGCGTGCCCCTCGGCGACGGCGTGCAGCAGCCGCCCGCCCGCCTGCGCCACGGCGACGACGAAGCAGAGGTCGAAGAAGAGCTCCAGCGGGGTCGACGCGCGATGTTTCTCGGCGCGGCTGCGAGCAGTCATTCGGGGCATGGGCATCAGCACACCAGATGTGGTCGGCGGCACTCGGGTGACGTGTCCCGGACACCGGTCAGCGGATTCTCGTGCGTGCGTTCGTGAGCGGTCCCGGCCCGGGTGCGGGAACCGACCAGGAACCGGAACGCTCCTCGAAACTGACGGCCCGGCTGGCCCTGGCCACGACCGTCGTCATCGGACAGCTCTGGGGGCTGACCGTCGTCATCGACGCGTGGATGGAGGGAAACACCGGCACGGCCTGGTGGGGCGCCCTCTGTCTGTTGTTCCTCGTGGTCCTCGGGCTGTGGCTGCTCGACCCGAAGGATCGCTGACCGCCGCCGTACTCTGGATGTATGAGCACCGCCCCCGCCCCCGGCCCGCGCGATTCGAAGCCCACCCAGCCGGTACAGCCGAAACCCGGACCGGCTCTGATCTTCGACGATCCGCTGGACCAGCAGTCCGCGGACGATACGGACCGAGGATGGGGCGAGCGGGCCCCGGCCGGTGGCAGCGCCGCCGATCTGGCGCGCTTCCTCGACGAGAAGCCGCCCCACCACATCTGAGCCCCCGCTCCGTGGTGGTCCGACGACGCTGCCGCCGGCTTCCCCGCCACGTGTCCTGCTCCTGGTCATGTCCGCTCCTGGTCGTGACCTCGGCCGCGGCTCTCGCCGCGGCTCCCGCCCACCGGGCCGCTGCCGCGCTGCGAAACAAGTCCGCGCCTTTGATCCATTATGTGACTGCTCGTCAGCGACGCGCGTCAGCACAGAGTCACCGCCAGCCTGGCCGAAATACCCGCACCGGCCAGCGACGCGGCCACGGCCCGGGGGACCGACAGCACAATCAGCGCTCCGTCCTCCGCGGGACCTTCGGCCGTCGGTTGTGGGACATCGGCCACCCGCGCGCCCTTCGCCAGCACCCGGACATCGGTTCCGGTCGGCTCGGCAGCGATCACATCGACCCGGTCTCCCGGCCGTAGCAGCCGCACCGTCGCGGCATCCGCGATCCGGACCGGTGCGGACGCCAGCGGAGCCGACCGCCGCGCCTGCTCCGGAGCCGTCCCCGCTGTACCGCCTTCCCTCATCCGTGCCTCCTGGGCGGTGTCGCCGCCCGCGCCACCACCGCCCAGCCCCGTCGCGGCGAGTGCGGCAGCTACCAGGGCCAGCCCGGCGGCCACGGCGCGGCGCTGTCGCCACAGTGCGCGCCGCAGCCGGTGCCCACCGCCTCCGCGTACCCGCAACGGCTCGAACACCGGCACGCCACACGGCGGGGGAGCCGACGCCGGTGGTCCCGGAGCCGTCGGGCGTACCGCCTCTGCACGCGCGGCGGGACGTTCAGGGCGCACGGACGCGCACGACGAGGGCGATGAGAACGGCGACGGCGAGAGTGGCTGAGAGGACTGAGGCGACGCGGAGAGCGAGGGCGGTGGGGAGAACGGCTGAGAGGACTGAGGCGGCGGGGACTGCGAGAACGGCGGGGACGACCGAGGCAACGGGGACAACTGAGGCAACGGGGACGACTGAGACGACGGAGACATGGGCAACACCACCTGCCGTGAGGAGATTCGGGCGAACACCCCTCACGATCCATCGTCCGCGAGTTTCCCGCCGAAACCTGTGGATGCCTCCGGCGTTGTGGACAACTCCGTCACCCACTCACGCCACAGCGGTCACCCGCTACCCGCTACCCGCAACCGCCCCGCTTCCCCGACCCCGCTCCGCCCCGTCCCGCCTCACGGCCGCCCGCAGCACCCCGTCAAGGAAGCTCGATCCCCGTGTCCAGCCCGTCCAGGGCGTGGGAGCACGGGCAGTCGCGGCCGGCCACCGCCGGCAGCGCGGCCACCACGTCGAAGAGCACCGCGCGCAGGCGGTCCACATTGGCCGCGAACACCTTCAGCACCTCCCCGTGGGAGACACCCTCCCCGGCCTCCGCCCCCGCGTCCAGGTCCGTCACCAACGTCATCGTCGTGTAGCAGAGGCCCAGTTCGCGGGCGAGGATTGCCTCCGGATGCCCGGTCATCCCGACCACCGACCAGCCCATCGCCGCATGCCAGCGCGATTCCGCCCGGGTCGAGAAGCGCGGCCCCTCGACGACCACCAGCGTTCCGCCGTCCACCGGCTCCCAGTGCTTCGCGCGAGCCGCTGTCAGCGCGGCCCGGCGCCCCTCGGGGCAGTAGGGATCGGCGAAGCCCAGATGCAGGACGTTCGGCTCCGCTCCGTCGGCCCGGGTCTCCCCGTCGTAGTACGTCTGCGTCCTGGCCTTGGTGCGGTCCACCATCTGGTCGGGCACGAGCAGCGTGCCGGGCCCGTACTCCGGACGCAGGCCGCCCACCGCGCACGGGCCGAGCACCTGACGCACACCGACGGAGCGCAGTGCCCACATGTTGGCCCGGTAGTTGATGCGGTGCGGCGGCAGGTGGTGGCCACGTCCGTGGCGGGGCAGGAAGGCGACCCGTCGGCCACCCACCTCGCCGAGGAAGAGGGAGTCGCTCGGCCGTCCGTACGGGGTGTCCACACGCACCTCCGTGACGTCCTCCAGGAAGGAGTACAGGCCCGAGCCGCCGATGACACCGATCTCTGCGTTCACCATGCGATCACACTAGCGGCGCGGGAAAACGCCGAGGACCCCGCCGAACGGATCGGCGGGGTCCCGGGAACGCGCGGTTCGGCTCAGGCGGCCGACGTACCACTCGTCGAGGACGACGAGGAGGACGAAGAGGACGCGGAGACCGAGGAGGAAGCGGGCGACTTCGAGTCGGACCCGGTCGACGACGACGATGAATCGGACGACGCGGAACCGGACGCCTTCGCCGAGGACGACGTCGGCGTGCTGCTCGACGAGGAGCCACGGCTGTCGTTCCGGTAGAAACCGGAGCCCTTGA
The DNA here is from genome assembly GCF_040643055.1 of Streptomyces sp. NPDC047515. Taxonomy (NCBI): domain Bacteria; kingdom Bacillati; phylum Actinomycetota; class Actinomycetes; order Kitasatosporales; family Streptomycetaceae; genus Streptomyces; species Streptomyces sp. NPDC047515. The sequence goes on along the minus strand of NZ_JBEYTM010000006.1, from coordinate 92,651 downwards.
AGACAATGCCGACCGCCGAGAACACCTTCTTCAGGCGTCCATCGCAGCTCGGGCACACGGTCAGGGCATCATCGGTGAACTTCTGCACCGCCTCAAGGCCCTCGCCGCATTCGGTGCACTGATACTGATAGGTCGGCACTTGCTCCTCCTGGCACTCTCACTCAATGAGTGCTAACGACGCTCCATACTGACGTATTCCGCGGGATCAGTCCACCGTGACCGGCTCCCGGTGACCGACACCACGTGCCACGGTCCGTGGCGAGGCGGCGGGCGCGAGCCTCGAACGCAGTGCCAGCAGCGTGGCCAGCGCCAGTACGGTCCCCACCAGCGGCACCACGAAACCGGTGCTCGCGCCATGGGTGTCGGCGAGTCGCCCGGCGACCGTCACCGCGCCCGCCTGGCCCAGAGCGACCGAACCGGTCAGCCAGGTGAACGCCTCGGTCCGGGCGGACTCCGGCACCAGCTCCTCGACCAGCGTGTAGCCGCTGATCAGGGCCGGGGCGATGGAGAGCCCGACCAGCAGCCCGAGCCCGGCCAGCAGGGGCATGGAGTGCACCGCCCACAGTCCGGACGCGGTCAGGGTCAGCGCCGTGTACCCGACGATCAGCCGCCGTCGTGGCCCGCTCTTCCAGGCGATGGCGCCGCAGGCGATCCCGGCCAGCATGTTGCCGGCCGCGAAGACCCCGTACAGCAGACCGTTCGCGCCGGGCCGGCCGACCTCCTCGGCGAAGGCTGTCAGCGAGACCTGCATGCCGCCGAAGACCGCGCCGATCCCCAGGAAGCTCACCGCGAGCACCCGGACACCCGGTACGGACAGCGCGGACGCATTCCGTTGGGAGGTGCTGGTCGCGGGGGTGGTCACTGCGGGCTGGGTGCGGCGCTGCGCGGTGAAGAGCAGGCCGCCGACCAGGGTGAGCCCGGCCTCCGTGATCAGGCCGGCCGCCGGGTGCACGCCGGTGCACAGCGCGGTGGCGAGCACCGGGCCGATGACGAAGGTGAACTCGTCCGTCACCGACTCGAAGGCGGCCGCGGTGGGCATCAGCGGGGAGGCCGCACGGCCCGGTGCCGCGCTCAGCACGGCCGCCCAGCGGGCCCGGACCATCGGCCCGATCTGCGGAACGGACGCGCCGGTCGGCACGGCCGCCACGAACAGGGCCCACAGGGGCGCGTCCGCCAGCGCCAGCGCCGTCAGCGCCGACACGGACGCCGCGTGCACCAGGACGCCGGGCAGCAGCACGGCGCGCTGGCCGAGACGGTCGGCGAGCTTTCCGGTCTGCGGTGCGAACAAGGCCATGGAGACACCGGTCACGGCGGCGACGGAGCCCGCGCTGCCGTACGAGCCGGTGGTGTGCTGGACCAGGAGCACGATGCCGATCGTCAGCATCGCGAAGGGCTGCCGTGCGGCGAAGCCCGGCAGGAGAAACGTCCACGCACCAGGGGTGCGCAGCAACTGCCCGTATCCGGGGCGGTCGGAGACCGTGGACGCCACGGTCCATGCCTTTCTGCTGCCTGGTGGCCGAGCTCCCGCTCTGCCGACACAGGTGGTGCGGGCTCGTACGGGTGCTGCCGAGAGCTGTCCTCTTCGCGCGGAACTGCGGTAGATGCCGGGCGCTCAGCAGAGGCGGAGGACGCCACGACCGCCATACGGTCGCGCCAGCTCTGCGTCAGGCAGAGTTGGTCGTTCAGGTGGGTCGATCGGGTTGGCCGATCGGGCCGTCCGACCCCTACCTGGGGTCGATCAGATGTCCTTCATGATACAGGCAGATACCCTTACGGGCCTCTGATTGTGCGCAATGGCACCGTCCCAGCCTCACATAGAAACACCACGGCCTCTTCCATTCCAGCCGTTGCAGCCACCTCAGCGGCCACAGCGGCCTCAGCGGCCTCAACAGCCCCGCGGCCTCGGCAGTCCCGGCGGCCCCGACAGTCCCAGCCGTTCCGACGGTCAGGGACTGCCGAGACTGATGGGGCCGCGGGGCCGGCCCGATGGCGATGGGGCTGCGGGGCCGGCCGGATGGCCTCGACGACCTCAGTGACGGGTTTTCGGCCCGTCCGCCTTCCCCATTCTCTTCACGGCCTTCAGCGCGTGCGCCACGTCATGGGCCACATCGGACCCGGCGAGGCTCTCGCCGCCGCTGCCGGTGGTGCCCAGCCAGCCTGCGAGCTTGCCGCCCTCGCCGACCGCGCGCAGCCGTTCCTCCGCCGAGTCGCGCACCGGGTCGGTGGTGACCACGAGCAGTTCGTCACCGCGCCGCAGCACGGTCGACGGCGCCGGTACGAAGCTCTTCTCGTCCCGTACGACCAGGGTGACCGCGGCCCCGGCGGGCAGCCGCAGCTCCCCGACCTCCACGCCGTGCATCTTCGACTTGCCGGGGATCGCCACCGACAGCAGATGGCCGCGCAGCCGTTCCAGTGGTGCCGACTCGATGCCCAGGTCGGTGGCCTCGGCCGGATCGTCGGCGATCTTCAGGACCTTCGCCATCCAGGGCAGCGTCGGGCCCTGGATGAGGGTGTAGACGACGACGAGCACGAAGACGATGTTGAAGATCCGGGTGGAGCCCTCGACTCCGGACACCATCGGGATGGTCGCCAGGACGATGGGTACGGCGCCGCGCAGCCCGGCCCAGGACATGAACGCCTTCTCCTGCCAGGGCAGCCGGAACGGCGCCAGCGAGATGAAGACCTCCAGCGGACGTGCCACCACGGTCAGCACCAGCCCGACGATGACCGCGGGCCAGAAGTCGTCGTACAGATCGTGCGGAGTGACCAGGAGGCCGAGCAGCACGAACATGCCGATCTGGGCCAGCCAGCCGAGCCCGTCGGCGAAGCCGCGGGTGGCGGGCCAGTGCGGCAGCTTGGCGTTGCCGAGGATCATCGCGGCCAGATAGACGGCGAGGAAGCCACTGCCGTGGACGAGGGCGCCCGCCGCGTACGCGGACACCGCGATCGCCATCACCGCGATCGGGTACAGGCCGGACGCGGGCAGCGCCACGTGACGCAGTCCGAACGCGCCGAGCCAGCCGACGGCGAGGCCCATGGCCGCACCGATCGCGAGTTCCAGGGCTATCTCCCCGACCAGTACGTACCAGCTGTCCACCGGTCCCTTGGTCGAGAAGGCCACCACCAGGATCACCACGGGGGCGTCGTTGAAGCCGGACTCGGCCTCCAGCACGCCGGTGACCCGGGCGGGCAACGGCACCTTGCGCAGCACGGAGAAGACCGCGGCGGCATCCGTCGACGAGACGACCGCGCCGATGATCAGCGACTGGCGCCAGTCCAGGCCGACCAGGTAGTGCGCCCCGGCGGCGGTGACACCGACGCTCACCGCGACGCCGACGATCGAGAGCACCGCGGCAGCCGGCAGTGCGGGCTTGATCTCTTTCCACTTCGTGCCCAGGCCACCCTCGGCGAGGATCACGACCAGCGCGGCATAGCCGATCACCTGGGTCAGTTCGGCATTGTTGAACTTGACGTCGAAGAGGCCGTCCTGCCCCATGACGATCCCGATGCCGAGATACAGGAGCAGGCTGGGAAGCCCGCTGCGGGACGAGACACGCACGGCCGCCACCGCGACGAGCAGGACGAGTGAGCAGACGAGCAGGAGTTCGTTGAGCACGTGGACAGTCAGTGGCCGTTCCTTCCCTGCGTACGCCTGCCGAATCGACCCTCGGCATCGGCCATGGGTGGCCGTTACTTCGTTACCTTACCTAATCTTTAACGTTTTCTTGACGCGCTCGATCATTCGTACGACCACTTCGAAATTCGAACCATCTCGATGCCGCGTCAGAGCCGCGTCGGCGCTGCGCCTATGGTTGCTCCTGCACTCCCAGGACCACCTGCCCCTCGAAGGACAGCGATGCCCGCCAACACAACCGCCTCTTCCGGCACCACCGGTTCCACCGGTGGGAAGACCGGCAGGAAGAAGGGGCGACGTGCCCGCCTGATCGTGATCGTCCTGGTGCTGGCGCTTGTCGCGGGTATCGGTTACGGCGCGTTCTGGTCCGTATCAACCGTGCGGGCCTCGTACCCGCAGACGACCGGGTCGATCAAGATCGACGGCCTCGACGGCAACGTCGACGTCAAACGCGACAACTACGGGATCCCGCAGCTGTACGCGGACACCGACGCCGACCTCTTCCGCGCCCAGGGCTTCGTGCAGGCGCAGGACCGCTTCTGGGAGATGGACGTCCGCCGTCACATGACGGCGGGCCGGCTCTCCGAGATGTTCGGCTCCGGACAGGTCGACACGGACTCCTTCCTGCGCACGCTCGGCTGGCGCAAGGTCGCCCAGGAGGAGTACGACAACGTCCTGTCCGCGGACACCAAGAAGAACCTCCAGGCGTACGCGGACGGCGTGAACGCCTACCTCAAGGGGCGCGACGGCAAGGACATCTCCGTCGAGTACGCCGCCCTCGGCCTCACCAACGACTACAAGCCGGCCGAGTGGACCCCGGTCGACTCGGTCGCCTGGCTCAAGGCCATGGCCTGGGACCTGCGCGGCAACATGCAGGACGAGATCGACCGCTCGCTGATGACCAGCAGGCTCGACGCGAAGAAGATCGAGGACCTCTACCCGCCCTACCCGTACAAGAAGCACAAGCCGATCGTCGAGGGGGGCGCGATCTCCTCGGTCACCGGGAAGTTCGACCCGGACGCGACGCCGTCGTCGCCCGGCCTCGGCTCGGACACCGTGCAGGGCGCCACCGAGGGCCTGAACACCCAGCTCTCCTCGCTCTCCGACACGCTCGACCAGATCCCGGCGCTGCTCGGCCCGAACGGCAACGGCATCGGGTCCAACTCCTGGGTGGTCTCGGGCGACTACACGACCACCGGCAAGCCGCTGCTGGCCAACGACCCGCACCTGGCGCCCCAGCTGCCCTCGCTCTGGTACCAGATGGGGCTGCACTGCCGCGAGATCACGGCGAAGTGCCAGTACGACACGGCCGGCTACACCTTCTCCGGGATGCCCGGCGTGATAATCGGTCACAACCAGGACATCGCGTGGGGCTTCACCAACCTCGGCGCGGACGTCACCGACCTCTTCCTGGAGAAGGTCTCCGGCGACGGCTACCTGTACGACGGCAAGGTCAAGCCGTTCACCACCCGCGACGAGACCATCAAGGTCGCGGGCGGCAAGAGCCGGACCATCACCATCCGCGAGACCAACAACGGTCCGCTGGTCTCCGACCGCAGCAGCGAACTGGAGACGGTCGGCCAGAAGGCCCCCGTCGGCAACTCGGCTCCGGACCGGGCCGACGGGTACGCGGTCGCCCTGAAGTGGACCGCGCTGGAACCCGGCAAGTCGATGGACGCCGTCTTCGAGCTCAACCGGGCCAAGGACTTCACGTCCTTCCGCAAGGCGGCCGAGCACTTCGAGGTTCCCTCGCAGAACCTGATCTACGCCGACACCAAGGGGCATATCGGCTACCAGGCGCCAGGGAAGATTCCGATTCGCGCCAATGGATACGACGGGTCGGTTCCGGCGCCTGGTTGGGACCCGAGGTCCCAGTGGAAGGGGTACATCCCATTCCGTGAGCTGCCCTACGAGTACGACCCGAAGCGCGGCTATATCGTCACCGCCAACCAGCCCGTCATCGACGAGAAGAAGTATCCCTACCTGCTCACCAAGGACTGGGGCTACGGCACCCGCAGCCAGCGGATCAACGACCTCATCCAGTCGAAGATCAAGGGTGGCGGGAAGATCTCGACCGAAGACATGCAGAAGATGCAGATGGACAACACCAGCGAGATCGCCGCGCTGCTGGTGCCCGAGCTGATGAAGATCAACATCTCGGACAAGAGCGTCCGCGAGGCGCAGAAGCTCCTGGAGGGCTGGGACTACACCCAGGAGTCCGACTCGGCCGCGGCCGCGTACTTCAACGCGGTCTGGCGCAACATCCTCAAGCTGGCCTTCGGCGACAAGTTGCCCAAGGAGCTGCGGGTCAAGGGCGAGTGCCTCAATGTGACCCGCGCCGACAGCTCGGGCCCGGTCGACGAGCAGGGCAAGCTGGTGCGCGAGTGCGGCCGGCGCGACGCGGACACGGCGCAGCCGGACGGCGGTGACCGCTGGTACCAGGTGGTCGCCAACCTGATGGACGACCCGAACAGCGACTGGTGGAAGTCGCCGAGGAGCGGCCGGGACGCGGCGACCGAGAACCGCGACCAGCTCTTCGCCCGCGCCATGACGGACGCCCGCTGGGAGCTGACCGCCAAGCTCGGCAAGGACATCACCACCTGGAGCTGGGGCCGACTGCACCAGCTGACCCTGAAGAACCAGACGCTCGGCACCGAGGGCCCCGGCCTGCTCCAGCGGGTCCTCAACCGCGGCCCGTGGAACATCGGCGGCGGCGAGGCCGCGGTGAACGCCACCGGCTGGAACGCGGCCGGCGGCTACGACGTCGTCTGGGTTCCGTCGATGCGGATGGTGGTCAACGTGGGGGACTGGGACAAGTCCCGCTGGATCAACCTCACCGGCGCCTCCGGGCACGCGTTCGCGGCGCACTACACCGATCAGACCGACAAGTGGGTCAAGGGCGAACTGCTCGACTGGTCCTTCGGGACGAACGCCGTCATGAAGTCGACGACCGACACCCTGACCCTCAGACCGTAGGGCCCGTCCGGCGGGTCATGGCCGGAGTCACCACCGCGTCCACGGGGTGGTCGTGCGGTTCCTCGGGGACCCGCGCGACCACCTCGTTGTCGTACAGCAGGACGATCAGCGCGGGATGCGCCCCCGCCGCGGCGAGCCGGGCCAGCACCCGGTCGTAGCTGCCGCCGCCGCGGCCGAGCCGCATCCCGCGGGCGTCCACCGCGAGGCCCGGCAACAGGACCACGTCGGCCTCCAGGACCGCGTCCGGGCCGAGCTGTTCCCCGTCCGGCTCCAGCAGCCCGCGGCCGGCCGGGACCAGATGACCGGCTCCTTCGTACGGCGCCCAGTCCAGGTCGTTGTCCGGGAGGAGCACCGGCAGCAGCACCCGCACGCCCCGCGCGCGGAGCACGTCCAGCAGGGCGCGAGTGCCCGGCTCGCTCCCCACCGAGACGTACGCGGCGACGGTGCGGGCCCCGGACAACTCCGGAAGACCCAATGCGACCCGGGACAGAACCACCCCGGCGTCTTCCACGTCTTCCCTGCTGAGAAGGCGCCGTGCGGCCAGCAATTCACGCCTGAGAAGCGCCTTTTGGGACATGTCGGTGTTCAACGGCCACCCATGAATCTCTCGTATGTGCATATAGGTGTACAAAATTAACCGGAGCCTCATCTTCCGCCCATAGGCACCAGTTATGGTTCTTCGCATGACTCAGTCGCACACCAGGATCAGCAAGGCTGTCATCCCGGCCGCAGGGCTCGGTACCCGCTTCCTGCCGGCCACCAAAGCCACTCCCAAGGAGATGCTGCCTGTCGTCGACAAGCCGGCGATCCAGTACGTCGTCGAGGAAGCGGTGTCCGCCGGTCTCTCCGACGTGCTGATGATCACTGGTCGCAACAAGCGCCCTCTTGAGGACCACTTCGACCGGAATTACGAGTTGGAGTCCGCGCTCACCCGCAAGGGAGACGCCGAACGGCTCCAGAAGGTCCAGGAGTCGAGCGACCTCGCCACCATGCATTACGTCCGGCAGGGCGATCCGCGCGGCCTCGGCCACGCCGTGCTGTGTGCCGCACCGCACGTCGGTGACCAGCCGTTCGCGGTCCTCCTCGGCGACGACCTGATCGACCCGCGCGACCCGCTGCTGGCCCGCATGGTCGAGATCCAGGAGCGCGAGGGCGGCAGCGTCGTCGCCCTGATGGAGGTCGCGCCCGAGCAGATCCACATGTACGGCTGTGCGGCCGTCGAGCCCACCGCCGCGGGCGATGTGGTGCGCGTCACCGGCCTGGTCGAGAAGCCGGAGGTGGCCGAGGCGCCCAGCAACCTCGCCATCATCGGCCGCTATGTCCTGGACCCCGCCGTCTTCGACATACTGCGCAAGACCGAGCCGGGCCGCGGCGGCGAGATCCAGCTCACCGACGCCCTGCAGCTCCTCGCCGAGGACGAGAAGATCGGCGGCCCCGTGCACGGTGTCGTCTTCAAGGGGCGCCGCTATGACACCGGTGACCGGAGCGACTACCTCCGTGCCATTGTCAGACTCGCGTGCGAACGTGAAGACCTGGGCCCGGACTTCAGGGCCTGGCTCCGCAGTTATGTCACCGAGGAGATGTAGCACCTTGAGCAGCAGCACGATCTGGTCGGTGGACGAGCATCTGGAAGACATTCTCGGCGCGGTGCGACCGCTCGAACCCATCGAGCTGCAACTGCACGACGCCCAGGGCTGCGTCCTCGTCGAGGACGTCTTCGTGGAGATCGCCCTGCCGCCCTTCGACAACAGCTCGATGGACGGATACGCGGTCCGGGTCGCCGATGTCGAGGGCGCCGACGAGGAGTTCCCCGCCGTGCTCACCGTCATCGGTGACGTCGCGGCGGGCAGCGACGGGCTGCCCGGCGACCGGAGCGTCGGACCGGGCGAGGCCGCCCGGATCATGACCGGCGCCCCGCTGCCGGCCGGTGCCGAGGCCGTGATCCCGGTCGAGTGGACCGACGGCGGTACGGGCGGCGGCCCCGCCGACACCATGCGCGCCCACCGCGACGCCCCCGAGGGCGCGGGCGGCGAGGTCCGCGTCCACCGCCCCGTCGAGGCCGGCGCCCATGTCAGGGCGCGCGGCAGCGACGTCAGGCCGGGCGATCTGGCCCTGAGCGCCGGATCGGTGATCGGCCCGCCGCAGATCGGACTGCTCGCCGCGATCGGCCGCTCCACGGTGAAGGTGCGGCCCCGGCCGCGCGTCGTGGTCATCTCGACCGGCAGCGAACTGGTGCAGCCGGGCGAGGAGCTGACCGGCGGCCAGATCTACGACTCGAACAGCTTCGCCCTGACGGCCGCCGCCCGGGACGCCGGAGCGATCGCCTACCGGGTCGGTGCCGTCACGGACGACGCCGATACGCTCCGCGCCACGATCGAGGACCAGTTGATCCGGGCCGACATCGTCGTCACCACCGGCGGGGTCAGCGTCGGGGCGTACGACGTCGTCAAGGAAGCCCTGTCGTCGGTGGGCGACGAGGACGAGCCCGGCAGCGGCATCGATTTCCGCAAGCTCGCCATGCAGCCGGGCAAGCCGCAGGGCTTCGGCTCGATCGGCCCCGAGCACACACCGCTGCTGGCGCTGCCGGGCAATCCCGTCTCTTCGTACGTCTCCTTCGAGCTGTTCGTACGGCCCGCGATCCGCACGCTGATGGGGCTTCAGGACGTGAACCGTCCCACCGCCAAGGCCGTGTTGAACACCGACAAGACGTTGTCCTCACCGGCCGGCCGACGGCAGTTCCTGCGGGGCACGTACGACGCGGAGGCCGGCACCGTCACCCCGGTCGGCGGCTCCGGATCGCATCTGATCGCGGCGCTCGCCCAGGCCGACGCGCTGATCGTGCTGCCCGAGGACGTCACCTCCGCCGAGCCCGGCACGGACACCGAGGTGATCCTGCTCCGCTGATCCCCGGGCGGTGGCGGTACGGTATCTGCCGCTGTGCCATCCCGGGGACACCCCCGGGGCCCCGGGCCCGCACCCCGGTGCGGGCCGAGCGGGCAACCGGCGCCCTACCGCGAGGCGGAGTGAGTTGAGTACGCAGAACAGGCTGACGCACATCGACGAGGCGGGCGCGGCCCGCATGGTCGACGTCTCGGAGAAGGACGTCACCGCGCGGGTGGCCCGCGCCAGCGGCCGGGTCCTCGTCTCGCCGCGCGTCGTCGAGCTGCTGCGCGGCGAAGGAGTCCCCAAGGGCGACGCCCTCGCCACCGCCCGGATCGCCGGGATCATGGGGGCCAAGCGCACCCCCGACCTGATCCCGCTCTGCCACCCGCTCGCCGTCTCCGGCGTCAAGGTCGACCTGAGCGTCGCCGACGACGCGGTGGAGATCCTGGCCACGGTGAAGACCACGGACCGCACCGGCGTCGAGATGGAGGCCCTGACGGCGGTCTCGGTCGCCGCGCTCACCGTGATCGACATGATCAAGGCGGTCGACAAGTCGGCGGTCATCACGGACGTACGGGTCGAGTCGAAGTCGGGCGGCAAGTCCGGCGACTACCGGCGCACCGCACCGGACGGAGCGGACGCGTGACGACGCCCGGAACCGGGACCGGTGACGGCCGACCGGCCGGGTCTCCGCTCGGTGGCGCGCCGACCGCCCCGTACGCCGCCCTCGTCGTCACCGCGTCGAACCGGGCCTCCGCCGGGGTCTACGCGGACAAGGGAGGCCCCCTGATCTCCGAGGCGCTCACGCAGCTCGGCTTCACCGTCGACGGGCCGCGGGTCGTGCCCGACGGCGACCCGGTCGAACAGGCGCTGCGCGAAGGGGTGGCCGCCGGGTACGACGTCATCGTCACCACCGGCGGTACGGGCATCTCGCCCACCGACCGCACCCCCGACGTCACCCGTCGCGTCCTCGACCACGAGATCCCCGGCATCCCCGAGGCGATCCGTGCCGAGGGCCGCGACAGGGTGCCCACCGCCGCACTCTCCCGAGGCCTCGCGGGCGTCGCCGGCGGCACGCTCATCGTGAACCTGCCGGGCTCCACCGGCGGGGTGCGCGACGGCCTCGCCGTCCTCGCACGTCTTCTGGTACATGCCGTCGACCAACTGCGCGGCGGCGATCACCCCCGACCCGGGAGCCCGAGCTGAACGTCCCGACCTGGCCGGTCGTCCTCAACGACGGCGAGGTCACTCTCCGTCCGGTGAAACTGCGCGACCAGCGCATGTGGCGCGAGGTCAACCGGCGCAACCGTGACTGGCTGCGCCCCTGGGAGGCGACCGTGCCGCCGCCCGCCCCGGGCGGACCGGTGGCCCAGCGCCCCACCTACCGTCAGATGGTCCGTCATCTGCGCTCCGAGGCCAACGCGGGCCGGATGCTGCCCTTCGCCATCGAGTACGAGGGCCGTCTGGTCGGCCAGCTGACGGTCGCCGGGATCACCTGGGGCTCGATGTGCTCGGGTCACATCGGCTACTGGGTCGATCAGGAGGTGGCGGGCCGCGGGGTGATGCCGACCGCGGTCGCCCTCGCCGTCGACCACTGCTTCCGCAGGGTCGGACTGCACCGCATCGAGGTATGCATTCGGCCGGAGAACAGGCCCAGCAGGCGGGTCGTCGAGAAACTGGGATTTCGTGAGGAGGGCCTGCGCCCGCGCTATCTCCACATCGACGGCGCCTGGCGGGACCATCTCATCTACGCGCTCACCGCGGAGGAAGTGCCCGACGGGCTGCTCCGGCGCTGGCACCAGGCACGACCCGGAACGCCACGGGAAATGAAATAAGTGTTCGATATTGATCGCCATAGGGCCGCAAACGAACGCGCAAACTCGCACGGGCGATCTGAACAATCACAAAAAAAGTCCTTGAAATCAGCCGGATCGTGCGACACACCGGGCCAATTGGCGGATGCCTCCGTGCAAACCCCTCTACGGTGTGAGACGTGAGCAGCAGCGGCCTCATCTACGCAGTCATCGTCGGGGCCTGGGCCGCCTACTTGGTGCCGATGTGGCTCCGCAGGCAGGACGAGCTCAATGAAGCCCGCCCGACGGAACGCTTCAGCACCGCCATCCGGCTGCTGTCCGGACGGGCGGCCATGGAGCGCCGGTACGCCAAGGAGTTGCGGGGACGCATCGCCGAGGAGGCGGAGCCCGACGCCGACCCGGACGTCGTCACGGACCGATTGGATTCCGTGGACGTCCGGGCCTTCGCCGCGCCTCCGGCGCACACCGAAGCCCGGATGCACGACCCGGCGCACCCGCCCGAGTACTCGGACCGGGAACGCCCCGGACCCGGTTCTTCGCGGCGCCCGCGCCCGCGCGCCGGTGCGGCGGACGCGGAGCGCGTCCGGCGCGCCCAGCGCCTGCAGGTCCTCGCGCGCCGGCGGCGCACCACCGTCGTCCTCTTCCTGGCCTTCACCCTCGGCGCGGTCGTGGCGGCGGTGGGCGGCCTCGGCTTCCTCTGGGCGCCCGCGGTTCCGGCGGTCCTGCTGAGCACGTACATCGTGCATCTGCGCTCCCAGGAGCGACGCCGGTTCGCCTTCACCATGGACCGGCGGCGGGCCGAGGTGGCGGCGCAGCATCTGCGTGAGAACCGTCCCCGCAGGCACCAGCCGGCCGCGGCGGCCCCCGCCGAGGCCGACGAGGAGCCCGAAGCGCGCCGCCCCGAGCCCGAGCCCGCACCCGCGGTCTCCCCGCAGGAGGCCGGCCGCCGTGCCCTGGTCGAGCAGACGGACCACGCGGAATGGGTCGACCAGCAGCGCGAACGCGGCCGGGTCCAGGGCGACAGCTGGGAGCCGGTCCCGGTCCCGTTGCCGACGTACGTCACCGCCCCGGTCGCCCCGCGTGTCACGGGTGGCGTCGAGGTGGGCAACCCGGAGACCTGGAGCGCGGCCCGCTCCAGCGCCGCCGAGCCTTCCCAGACGGGCACCTCGCACCCCGTGGCACCCCCTGTCGACCCGGCGCCGCGGCAGCGCACCAACCAGTCCCGCCGCACCCGCGACCGCGGCCGGACCCCGCTCTTCGACCAGTACGAGGACGGGGAACGCCCCCGTGCCGCCAACGAGTGAGCTCCTTCGGGCCCCGCTGCGACACCGACTCGGCTGACCAGCAAGGACCGGATTTCCGAGCACCCCCGTGGGGGTGCTAGAGTTTCACTCGTTGCAAGGGCCTGTGGCGCAGTCTGGTAGCGCACCTCGTTCGCATCGAGGGGGTCTGGGGTTCAAATCCCCACAGGTCCACCGCACACACGAGATCCCGTCCGATCGAAAGATCGGGCGGGATCTCGTCGTTCCGGGACTTCCTTCCGCACGGGTCCGTGCGGGGAAGGGGGTCTCACGGGCCGTCAGCGGCGGCGGGCGGCCCACAGCCAGGTGACGTCGATCATGGCGATGGCGCCCCAGATCCAGCAGACGGCGGCAATGCCGGGCGGCGCGAGTGCTGTTGCGAGGGCGCCGAGTGCGACCGTGCCCAGCACCAACCGGGCGCCGCGCCCCGCGGTCAGGGAGGCGCGCAGCGGTCCGGGTTCGGCCAGCCGGTCGGACAGGTAGGCGTCGAAGGCCTCCGCGACCTGGTCGTCGATCTCGTCCCGCAGTCGGGCATCCAGGGAATCAGGCATGAGGGGCCGCCCAGGTCGCTCCCGTCGTCGGCCCGGCAGTTGTCCCGGCTGTCGCCCCGGTGGCCAGCCCGGCTCCCGGCGACAGCCTTCCGGTCAGGTCTCTTCGCATCTCGCCCCCGCGATTCCCGGCGCCCGATGGCGCCCTCGGGGCCAACGTAGCGTTTGCAGAGATGTTCTGCAAACAGTCTCTGCAATGATTGCAGAACATCTCTGCACTATGCTGGCGGGCATGGTCGAGCGTCCCGAGACGAGAGTGCTCACCGGCCCGGACCTCAAGGCCTTCTACAAGGCGCTGTCCAATCCGGTGCGCCGCGACATCCTGGGCTATCTCAGCGAACACGGCGAAGCGAACTCCACCGGCGTCGCCAAGGCCCTCGGTGAGTCCACCGGCACCACCAGCTATCACCTGCGCAAGCTCGCCGACCTCAAGCTGATCGAGGAGATCGAGGAGCGTTCCACCGGGCGGGAGCGCTGGTGGAAGTCGCTCATGACCAACATCTTCACGCCGCCCGGCCTGGAGATGACGGCGGACGAACGCGAGGCCGCCGTGAAGGTCGGCGTGCTCAAGATGACCCATGACCTGAATCTGGTCGTGCGGGCGTACGCCGGGTACGACGCCTCGGCGGGCTGGAACCAGATCTACCGGGCCGGGCTGCGGATGACGAAGGAACAGGTCGCCTCGTTCACCGAGGAGTACCAGGCGCTGCTGCACAAGTACGCGAGCGCGCCCGGTGAACGCCCGCCGGGCACACGCCAGATGGCCGTTCGCCTGGTGATGCTGCCCGACGACGGGCGAGGCGCACCGCCTCCGGCCGACGGACCGTGACGGCACGGGCGCCGCACCGAACCACCGTGTGTTCGGCCGCGGTTGCCCGGTGGCCGGTGCGGGGCGATGTCGGCGGGGCGGTCTACGCTGGTGATGCTCGGCTGCTTTTGCGGGTCCTGCCGGGGGTGTTCCCGCGACGGACCGAGTGCTCAGCTGCTCGTGATTTCCCGTACGGAGGAGCGTCCTGTGACGGCCGGAATACCCAAGCTCCAGATCGACACCAGCAAGCCCCACCCCGCGCGCGTCTACGACTGGCTCCTGGGCGGCAAGGACAACTATCCGGTCGACCAGCAGGTGGGGGAGACGCTGCCCGAGGAGGCGCGCGGCAACGCGGCGCGGAACCGGGCCTTCATGCACCGGGCCGCCGCGTGGCTGGCGCGGGGCGGGGTCGACCAGTTCCTCGACATCGGCACCGGCATCCCCACGGCACCCAATCTGCACCAGGTCGTCCAGGCCATCACCCCGGCCGCCCGGGTCGTCTACGCGGACAACGACCCGATCGTCCTGCGGCACGCGGAGGCGCTGCTGATCAGCAGCGCGGAGGGGGCCACCGACTACCTCCACGCGGATGTGCGGGAGCCGCGGGCCATCCTCGAACGCGCGCGTGAGCTGCTGGACTTCAGTCGGCCCATCGCGCTGTCCCTCATCGCGCTCATGCACTTCCTGCCCGACGACCAGGACCCGTACGGCATCACCCGCAGCTTGGTCGACGCTCTGCCCGAAGGCAGCTTCCTGGTGCTCTCGCACGGTACGGCCGATCAGCATCCGGAGCTGCGGCAGAAGACCGAGACCGCGTACAGGAAGGGGGCGATCCCGCTGCGGATGCGGACCCGGAGCGAGGTCGAGCCCTTCTTCGAGGGCTTGGACCTCGTCGAACCCGGGCTGGTGTACGCCACCCAGTGGTACCAGGAGGAGCCGGCGCCCCTCGATGAACGCAGCGGCTTCTACGTGGGTGTCGGGCGGGTGCGCCGAGGCGGGGCGTGACGTCCGGGACCGATGAGTTCGGGGCGGTGCGGTCGACGCCCCTGACGGGCGGTGGAGCAGGGTGCCGGCTGTGCCGTCCGGGGCCGGCGGCCTGGTCCCGACCGCGGACGAATGGCCCTCCTTCGCCCGGATGCTGCTCGCCGAGGGGAGGGCCGACGGGTGCCGGGTCCCGTCACCTCAGCGGCTTCGCGAAGCAGCGGCTGCTCTCGTAGGCGCGGTAGTGGCCGAACTTCTCGCACAGGGTGTAGCCGCTGGACTCGTACAGCGCGATGGCCTCGGGCTGTTTGTCGCCGGTCTCCAGCACCATGCGGGTCCGGCCGGCGGCCCGTGCGTCGGCCTCCAGCGCGGCCAGGATGCGGCGTGCCAGCCCGTTGCCGCGGCCCTCGGGGATCACGAACATCCGCTTGATCTCGGCGTCGCCGTCGGAGTATCCCTCGGCATTGCGTTCCTGGGAGCGCCAGCCACCGGTGGCGACCGGGCGTCCCTGCGCGTCGTAGGCGAGGAGGTACAGGCCGTTCGGCGGGTCGAACATCGACGGGTCGAGCGGTGTGACATCGCCCTCGTCGCCGTAGCGCTCGGCGTATTCGAGTTGCACCTGGTCGTTGAGTTTGACGGCATCGGGGTGATCGAAAGGCCGAGGGTGGATAATCATGCGAAATATAGTACAGCTATGCAGTTGTATCGTGCCGTCATGCTCACTGTGACCACCGTCAATGTAAACGGGCTCCGTGCCGCCGCCAAGAAGGGCTTCGTCGAGTGGCTGGCCGGGACCGAAGCCGATGTGATCTGCCTGCAGGAGGTGCGGGCCGAGCCGCAGCAGCTGCCCGCCGAGGTGCGTGAACCGGAGGGCTGGTACACCGTGCACGCACCGGCCGCCGCCAAGGGCCGGGCAGGTGTCTCCCTGTACACGCGGCGTGCGCCCGAGCGCGTGCAGATCGGGTTCGGCGGCTTCGGGGACGCCGGGAGCGAGGAGTTCGACGCGAGCGGGCGCTACGTCGAGGTCGACCTGCCCGGTGTCACGGTCGCGAGCCTGTATCTGCCCTCCGGCGAGGTCGGCACGGAGAAGCAGGAGGAGAAGGAGCGGTTCATGGCCGCGTTCCTCCCGTATCTGCGGGGCCTCAGGGAGCGGGCCGCGGCCGACGGTCGCGAGGTGGTGGTCTGCGGCGACTGGAACATCGCCCACCGGGAGGCCGACCTGAAGAACTGGAAGGCCAACAAGAAGAGCTCCGGCTTCCTCCCCGAGGAGCGGGAGTGGCTGACCCGGGTCTTCGACGAGGTCGAGTACGTCGATGTCGTACGGGCGCTGCGTCCGCAGGAGGAGGGGCCGTACTCGTGGTGGTCCTACCGGGGGCGGGCCTTCGACAACGACACGGGCTGGCGGATCGACTACCAGGTGGCGACGCCGGGGCTGGCCGCACGCGCGGTGAAGGGCTGGGTCGAGCGGGCCGCGACGCACGGCGAGCGGTGGAGCGACCATGCGCCGGTGACGGTGGTCTACGAGCGGTAGACCCGCGGGTGTGCGGGGTGGGGCGGGGGGCTCGGGAGGTCCGGGTCAGGACGTGCGTTCCCGCGACGGGCTGTCCGGGCCCTCGCGGCGCAGGCGCCGGTCCAGCGCCATGGAGAGCTCGGCGTCCACCACCGCGCGGGCCAGGGGGCGGAGCTGGGGCGGCTCGGCCTCGTCACTGTGGGCCTGGAGGATGCCGACGAACAACTCGGCGAGCGCGTCCGCGTGTTCGCGGACCCGGCGGCCGGCCGAGAGCACCGTGGCGAGCGGTATCCCCTCCCGGACCAGTTCCGCCGACACCTCCAGCAGCCGGCGGCTGATGTGGACGATCTCGTCGCCGTCCGTGGCCAGGTAGCCCAGGTCGAGGGCGGCGGCCAGATTCTCCGGGGTGACCTCGCCCTCGAAGTAGTCCGCGAGCTGTTCCGGGGTCAGGCGCACCGGGATCTCCTCCGTCGGCTCGCCCAGGCCCAGTACTTCGGCGACATTGCGACCGCTCTCGAAGGTCCGGGCGAGATCGGCGATGCCGGTGAGGGTGTGGCCGCGCTCCAGCAGGCCCGCGATGGTGCGCAGGCGGGCCAGGTGATGGTCGTCGTACCAGGCGATGCGCCCCTCGCGGCGAGGCGGTGAGATCAGCCCGCGCTCCCGGTAGAAGCGCACGGTCCGCACGGGGATGCCGGCCTCCTCGGCCAGCTCCTCCATCCGGTATTCACGGTGCTCGCGTCCGTCAGCCACACCCGCACCCTATGTTGTACCGCCGGTAACTTTCCCTTGCTGCCCCCTACCCATCGGTACGGAGCTGCTCTACCCTCCCAACAATGCCAGTGATTGCTGGCGGAGTTGTGTGACGTACCGCGGGAGGCGCCGGCATGGCCCAGCACGAGCACGTACGAGTGGCGGTGATCGGATCCGGATTCGGGGGCCTCGGGGCAGCGGTCCGGCTGCGCCGCGAAGGCATCACGGACTTCGTCGTCCTGGAACGGGCCGGCTCCGTCGGCGGCACCTGGCGCGACAACAGCTATCCGGGCTGCGCCTGTGACGTGCCGTCCCACCTCTACTCGTTCTCGTTCGCCCCCAACCCCGAGTGGCCGCGCACCTTTTCCGGGCAGGAGCACATCCGCGCCTACCTGGAGCACGTCGCGGACACCTTCGGGCTGCGCCCGCACATCAGGCTCAACCATGAAGTGCTGCTGATGAGCTGGGACCGCGACGCGCTCCGCTGGGTCATCGAGACCGGCAACGGGGCCACCTTCACCGCCGATGTGGTCGTCTCCGCGACCGGACCGCTCTCCGACCCGAAGACGCCCGACATCCCCGGGCTCGACGGCTTCCCCGGCAAGGTCTTCCACTCGGCCCGCTGGGACCACGACTACGACCTGGCCGGCAAGCGCGTCGCGATGATAGGCACCGGCGCCTCCGCCATCCAGATCGTGCCCGCGATCCAGCCGAAGGCCGGCAGGCTGACGCTCTTCCAGCGCACCCCGCCCTGGGTCATGCCGCGCATGGACCGGAGGATCAGCGGCGCCGAGCGCTGGCTGCACCGCACGCTCCCGTTCACCGGCACCGCGCGCCGCGGACTGCTCTGGGGCATCAGGGAGTTGCAGGTCAGCGCCTTCACCAAGCGCCCCGACGAACTGGGCGTGATCGAGTCGATAGCCAAGTCCAACATGGCGCGGTCCATCAAGGACCCGGCGCTGCGGGCCAAGCTGACCCCCTCCTACCGCATCGGCTGCAAACGCATCCTGCTCTCCAGCACCTACTACCCGGCGCTCGCCCGGCCCAATGTCGATGTGGTCGCCTCCGGCCTGGCCGAGGTGCGCGGCTCCACGGTCGTCGCCGCCGACGGTACGGAGACCGAGGCCGACGCGATCATCTTCGGCACCGGCTTCCACGTGACCGACATGCCGATCGCCGGGCGGGTGGTGGGCGCGGAAGGCATCACGCTCGCCGAGTCCTGGAAGGACGGCATGCAGGCGCTGCGCGGCGCGAGCGCGTCCGGCTTCCCCAACTGGATGACGATCATCGGGCCCAACACGGGACTCGGGAACTCCTCGATGATCCTGATGATCGAGTCCCAGCTGAACTACCTGGCCGACTATCTGCGCCGGTTGAACGTGCTGGGCGGCCGCGTCGCACTCGACCCGCGCCCCTCGGCGGTCGGGGCCTGGAACCGGCACGTCCAGCAGCGGATGAAGCGCACGGTGTGGAACGTCGGCGGCTGCGACAGCTGGTACCTGGACGCCAACGGGCGCAACACCACGGTCTGGCCGGGTACCACCGCCGAGTTCCGCAAGGTGACCCGGTCGGTCGACCTCGCGGAGTACGAGGTCCTCCGGGCGCCGAAGAAGGCCGCCGCGCCCGGGGCGCCCGCCACGACGAAGTCCCTCGCCGAGGAGGTCGTGGGATGAGCCGGCTGCTGCGGCGGGACGACGCCCCGCCCACCCCCGTGTGCGAGCTGACCGCCCTCTCCGCCGACGGCGCGCGCGTCCATGTCGAGGTGCACGGGCAGGAAGGCGCCCCCGCGGTGGTCCTGGCGCACGGCTGGACGTGCAGCACCCACTTCTGGGCCGCGCAGATCCGGGACCTGGCGGTGGACCACCGGGTCGTCGTCTACGACCAGCGGGGCCACGGCCGTTCGCCCGCGCCGGGCCGCGAGGGGTACAGCACGGACGCGCTCGCCGACGACCTCGAAGCGGTGCTGGCCGCCACGCTCGAACCGGGGGAGAAGGCCGTGCTCGCCGGGCACTCCATGGGCGGCATGACGATGATGGCCGCCTCGCGGCGGGCCGGACTGCGCGAGCACGCGGCGGCCGTACTGCTGTGCAGCACCGGCAGTTCGCGGCTGACCGCCGAGTCGCGGGTGGTGCCGCTGCGGGCCGGGGCCGTCCGGACCCGGATGACCCGTGCGATCCTCGGGGCGCGGGCCCCGCTCGGACCCGTCACACCGGTCTCCAGGCGGATACTCAAGTACGGGACGATGGGGGCGGGTTCGGCCCCCGACCGGGTCGAGACCTGTGCCCGGATCGTGCACGCGTGCCCGCGGGCGGCCAGGGTCGCCTGGGGGCATGTCCTCGCGGAGCTCGATCTCGACGCGGGAGTGAGGGAGTTGCGGGTGCCCACGGCCGTGATCGCGGGTACGGAGGACCGGCTGACGCCGCCCGTGCACGCCCGCGCCATCGCGGCGGCGCTGCCCGACTGCCTGGGGCTCACCGAACTGGCGGGCATGGGCCACATGACACCGGTGGAAGCGCCGGAGGCGGTCACGGCGAAGCTCCGGGAACTCGTCACCGCGTACCTCCCGGTGGGCGCGGTCGGTGTGGACGGTGTGGACGGTACGGCCGAGAAGGAGGATGTCGCATGAACGACAGGCGGAGTCTGGAAGGACAGGTCGTCGTCGTCACGGGCGCGGCGCGTGGCGTGGGCGAACTGCTGGCACGCAAGCTCTCGGCGCGCGGCGCGAAACTCGCACTGGTCGGTCTGGAGCCGGACGAGCTGAAGAAGGTCTCGGAGCGACTGCACTCGGAGAGCGACCACTGGTTCGCGGACGTCACCGACCACGCGGCGATGGCGCGCGTCGCCGAGGAGGTCAAGGAACGGTTCGGGAAGGTCGACGTCGTCGTCGCCAACGCCGGGGTCGCGGCGGGCGGACCGTTCCTCGACTCGGACCCGGAGGCATGGCGGCGGGTCATCGAGGTCAATCTGATCGGCGGCGCTGTGACGGGACGCGCGTTCCTGCCGGTGCTCATGGAGAGCCGCGGATACTTCCTGCAGATCGCCTCGCTCGCGGCGATGACACCGGCGCCGATGATGACCGCGTACTGTGCGTCCAAGTCGGGCGTGGAGGCGTTCGCACACAGCCTGCGGGCCGAGGTCGGCTACCGCGGGGTGAAGGTCGGGGTCGGATACCTCTCCTGGACCGACACGGACATGGTGCGGGGCGCCGACCAGGACGACGTGATGCGGGAGCTGCGGCAGCGGCTGCCCTGGCCCTCGAACCGTACGTACCCGCTGGGACCGGCGGTCGACCGGATCGTGGCCGGCATCGAACGGCGTTCCGCGCATGTGTACGCGCAGTGGTGGCTGCGCGGGATGCAGTCCGTACGGGGCTACCTCCCCTCGGTGATCGGAGTCGTCGGCCAGCGCGAGATGCAACGGTTCGGGTCGCGGCTGGAGGGTGTGAGCAAGGCGCTCGTCGGTGCCGGAGGGGCCGCTGACCAGGACGCACGGGCGGTGCGTACGCAGCGTAAGTGATCGAAATGCGGTGCCTGCCGGGGCGTGTAACTCTGGTCGAGGTCCTTACGGACCGTCCCCCACGCACCCACTAGGAGTGAACAGCATGGGTATCGCAGACCAGTTCAAGGACAAGGCGCAGGAGCTCGCCGACCAGGCGAAGCGCAAGGCGAACGAGGGCAAGGACACGGGCCGGGAGCGGACGCAGGACGCGTCCGGCCGGACCTCCTCGAAGACGTCGCAGCAGGGCCGCGACCGCGCCCAGCAGGGCCGCGACCGGGCCCAGCAGGGCCGGGACAAGGCCCAGCAGGGCCGGGACAAGGTCCGGGACGCTGCGGACGAGACCCGCGAGCGCTACGACCGCTGACGCGATTCGCGACACTGCGCGTTGTCTGGTGAGGGGCGCGCCCGGGTGACCGGGCGCGCCCCTTGCGCGTGGCGTGGATCAGGGCTTCCGCGGACTGCCGACGGGCCGTGCTCGCCGGGCCACCGAGCTGCGCCGGACCGCTGGTGGCCGTCCGCCGCGTCCGACCGGCGGCGCCGTCACCAGGCCCAGTCCCGGGTCCGGTCGCCGGCT
Organism: Streptomyces sp. NPDC047515; assembly: GCF_040643055.1. NCBI lineage: Bacteria > Bacillati > Actinomycetota > Actinomycetes > Kitasatosporales > Streptomycetaceae > Streptomyces > Streptomyces sp. NPDC047515. The sequence goes on along the minus strand of NZ_JBEYTM010000006.1, from coordinate 71,374 downwards.
GCGCCGAGCCGGTCAAGCATGGATCACGAGCTGCGGGTGCGTTCAGCCGAAGGGGACGGCGTCCGCCGGGGAAGTGTGCCAGTTGGTGACGATCGGGCGATCGACCGTGATGGTGCCGACCGACAGGGAGACCGGGTTGTCGTCGTCGTCACCGACGGCGACGATGATGCTGTCCAGTTCCTTGCCACCGTCCGCGTCGGTGGTCTTCGGGTTCACCCCGGCGTAGGCGGTGGTGTTCCCACTCAGCGTGATCTGCTTGCCGACGGCCTGCTCCGCGGGACCCGCCTCGGTGCCGTCGGAACCGAACGCCACGGTCGGAAGCGCGGCCGGCGGGACACAGGTGATGCCCGACTTCGCCTTCGCGCTGATCAGGATGTATCCGCCGGCCTGGGTCTCGGACTTGGTGCTCCAGGAGATGTCGTTGGCGCCGCAGACCTGCCCGACCGGCTCCCGCTTGCCGTTGCCGGTGTCGGCGCCGGAGCCGGCCCCGTCCTTGGTTCCCTTGCCCGTCGTCGCGTCGGAGCCCTTGGCCGTGCCCTGACCGCTGCCCGCGGTCGACGAGCCGGACGGGGTGGCCGCGTTGCCGGCCGGAGTGGCGGACGAAGAGCCCTTTGCCGCGCCGGTGTCCGTGGCCGCGTCCGTGTCCTGGCACGCCGTCATCAGCATGGTGCTGCCCACGAGGGCTGCGGAGACGAGGAAGGCCTTGCGACGGTTGCCGGACATGAATCCCCTTGGTAATCAGTGGTTGAGGCCGAATCGGTCTCGGCTTCTCGGTGCTCGCTCGACCACTATGAGGGGGCTGTGGGCCGAAGGGATCCCGCGTCTTCGTCCCAGGACAACGCTGTCGCAGGCCGGTGACATGATCACGAAGTGGAAGACCCTAACCGGCCGCCGTTCGGCGGCTGTTAGCCTGCAGCGATCCATTCTTCCTTTACCGGACTCCTACCAGTCCCTCACCAATAAGAGGTTGCGCATGCGCGCAGGCAGATCCGGCTTCGCGGTCGTGGTCGCGGGAACGCTCGCCCTGGGGGCATTCACCGCGCCGTCCGCGCAGGCGGCGGACACCGGCGTCAAGGTGTCGAACCTGGTCCTGAACAAGGGCAAGTCCATCATCGTGGGTACGTCGGCAGAGGTCTCTCCCACATTCACGTACCACGTGTCGTGGCCGTCCGGCCTCAAGCAGTCCGACGTGAACACCTCCCTGTTCCTGTACCACGACACCACCCCCGCCAAGGCCTCGGTGCGCGGGGCCATCTACATGGGGCTCACGGCCTGTGAGACCGGATCCGTGGCCGCCGACTGCAAGGGCGAGCTGTACATCGACCCGCGATACACCCTCGACTCGAACAACGACGCCACGACCTGGAAGAGCGCCGTCTGGGTACGCATCTGGAACGCGAAAGGCGGGCTCAAGAGCGAGGAGTTGCTGACTCTCTCCCCGACCGTGCGGGTCAAGCGTGCGGCGAAGGTCACCGTCGACGCCTCGCCCGAGCCCGTCGCCAAGGGCGGCAAGCTCACCGTCACCGGCAAGATCACCCGCGCGGACTGGGTGAAGCACACGTACACCGGCTTCGGTGGCAAGGCGGCCAAGCTCCAGTTCCGCAAGGCCGGTACCAGCACGTACAACACGGTCAAGATCGTGAAGGCGAGCTCGACCGGCGCCCTGAAGACCACGGTCACCGCCTCCGCCGACGGCTACTGGCGTTGGACCTTCGGCGAGACGAACACCACCGGCGGCGCGACCGCGGCCGGCGACTACGTCGACGTCAAGTGACGGTCCCCTCTCCCCGGAACAAGCCGCCCCGGTAGCCCCGGGGCGGCGCGCCAGGCTCCTGGAGCGCCGGGTGAGACAGTCCTGGCCGTTGGCCCGGTCGGACCGGCCGTCTCACCCGGCGCGCAACACCACTGATCAACGCTGAGTGCGTGGTTCTGCCCCCGAAACGACCGTCGATCCCGCTTGATGCCTCTGCTGATCCATGCCGAGCCGACAGCCGTCACGATGGCGTTGGATCCGGGAGGCGCGGGCGGAGAGAAGGGACGACGGTTGAGTTCCTCCGACTTGTTGCTATGAGATGACTGACATGCGCCCTGTTCGCTCTTGTGCTCGGGGGTGCCTGCCGGGGCGCCTTTGCGTCTGCGTCCCGGTTTACGCTGCGGTGCGCTGCACCCGCGGCCAGGGAAGCCTTGATGCCTCACTGCAATCAACTGAACACTTGAAGCGAGCGCAGTCAGGTGGCTGCGCCGCCGAACAGACTCGTCGGACATGTACATTGCGCGTCTTCAGCGTCCCGACTGCTTGCCAAGGGATCCGCCGCCGGTCGCTGCCGTGTGCGTGAGGGTGGGTCGTGTCTGCTGATGGAGGAAACAGATGGCAGACATCACCAAGCTCAGTGTTCAGCTGTACACGGCGACCGACACGGGGCCGGCACCAACGGCTTCGTGTACGTCGGAATCGCCGGCCGGGAGTTCCATGTGGACTCCCCTCGCGACGACTTCGAACCCGGCGACAACTACACCTACATCTTCGGCGACGGCGCCAACGTGCTCGACGCCGTACGCAACGATCCGCGCCTGCCCCGCCTCAACACCGACGACCTCGACCGGTACCCCGTCTACCTCCGTTTCGAAGGCATCGACAACGACGACGACTGGTGCGTGGAGGGCGTGACCGTCACCGTCAACCCCGGCGGCGCCAGCACCAGCACCTACGACAACCCGCGCCTCGCCGGAACCGCAGCCGACCAGAAGATCTGGCTCGGCAAGCGTTTCGGCGAAGCCGTCTACCTGCGACGCATCTGACAGGCAACCCGCAGGTGAGGCGTTGGCGTTCCTCCGTCAACTGGCGGAGGAACGCCGGCAGGTGACATCGTGCCGAACGTTTCCTTCTGGTGCCTCCAGGCCCTCACCACGCACCGACGCGAGCAGTGGACGGCGTTCGAGTGTATGTGCGGCGCCGGAAGCTGCGCCGTAGTACTTGTGGAGGGTCTCGAAGACAATTTTGTACTCACCTGGAGTCGTCGATGGCCGTTCATCGTGTCGTGCCCAACATCCCGTCAGAAGCTCCGCAGGAGAGCCGGGAGTTCTATGGCCTACTGGGCTTCGAGGAGGTCATGAACCACGGCTGGATCATGACGCTCGCCTCCCCGTCCGCTCCGGCGGCGCAGCTCAGCTTCATGACCAGCGACAAGACTGCCCCGGTCACTCCCGACCTGAGTATCGAAGTGGACGACGTGGACGCGGCCTATGCGGTCATGCGGGACAGCGGTGCGGAGATCGTCCATGCCTTGCAGGACGAGGAGTGGGGCGTGCGGCGCTTCTTCGTCCGCGACCCCAACGGCCGGGTGGTCAACGTGCTGGGCCACCGCTGACGCCAGTCCCGCCGCGAGAGCCGCGCTTCTTGTGGTTCCGGACGTTGCGGCGGGTCAGGATGCCTTGACGGCCTCGACGAACGGCGTCCAGGCGGACGCGGCGATGACGAGGGCCGGTCCTTCGGGGCGTTTGGAGTCGCGGACGGGGACGACGCCGGGGTGACCGTCCGCGACTTCGAGGCAGTCGCCGCCGGACGTGTTGCTGTGGCTGCTCTTACGCCAGGTGGCGGCGATCAAGTCGAATTGGCTGCGCACCATTTCGGTAGTCCTCTGCCGCTTCCTCGATCATGGTGAGGGACGCCTCCGGCGGCAAAGCGGCGGCCCTCAGGAGATCGTACGACCTCCGATACTGCTTCACGAGGGCCGGATCGTCGACGGTATTTCCGTGGTGCTGGCCCTCCATGTAGACGAGCGGAGGAGCGTCCGCGAAGTCCAGCACCATGGCGTTGCCCAGCATCAGGGCGTGCGCCCCCGTGTTCCACGGAAGGATCTGCGTAAAGATCCGGCCGCGCTTGGTGAGTGCTGCGATGTGATCGAGCTGCTCGGCCATCTGCTGCGACGGCAGGATCGGCAGGCGCAGCAGAGACTCGTTCAGGACAGCCCAGTACTGCGGTGTTCGATGGTTCGCTTCGAAGAGCTGCGCCCGCGCCAGCCGTCCGTCGACCTTCTCGTCGATTTCTTCCGGAAGCTCCGGCGTCCGCTCAGCGTGGAACAGGGCCCGCGCGTACGGCTCTGTCTGGAGCAGGCCGGGAAAGACGGCCGGTGACCACTGCTCGATGGTCTCGGCGCGCTTCTCCGCCTCCAGCACGCGCTCGAAATACTCCGCGTGCCCCTTGCGCCGGGCCTTCCGTACATCCTCGCACCGCCGTTGGAAGAACCCGTCCGTCCCCAGTACCCGGTCCACATGCTGTGCCAGGTCCGCCGGCATCCGGCGATGGCCGTGCTCGATCTCGCTCAGGTATGTGATGCCGTAGAAGCTGCCATCGACCAGCTTCTCCAGGGTCAGGCCCGCCTCCTCCCGTTTGAAGCGGAGTTCCTTGCCGTAGAACTGCGGGACGCCCGCCGAGCCGTCGATCTCCTTGCGCGTAGCCACTCTTGACCACCTTTCGCGCTGTGCGTTGTGGAGCGGGAAACCCTTTCAAGGTAGAGCCCCGTGCGGCAGCGTGTGAGTGGTTCGTCACAGTGCGCAACGAAAGGTGGACGGCCCCTCATGGACGACACGCAGGACACCCCCGACTACGACATCGGCTCGGCCATCGACGTGCTCCGCGCGGCGCTCACGGTCCACGGCATCACCCTGCCGTCGCTCGGCGTCGATCCGCTGACGCTCGCCGGGTGGACGACCCGGCCGCCGTTGGTCGCGCTCGGCAACTGCACTGCGGAGACCGCGCGTCGGCTCGCCGAGGTGCTGCGTACGGCGGCCGGTGGATGAGCCCGCTGCCGATCGCGGTGGACCTGCTCGCCGTGCCGAAGGCCGTACCGGAAGTGCGGCACACCCTGCGGGAGCGGTGCGGGGGTGCGGACTCGCCCGATCTGCTGCTCTGCGTCAGTGAGTTGCTGACCAATGTGATCGTGCATCTCGGCGAGGGAACGCCGGTCACGCTCCGGGTCAGCGGCACGTGCACCGGTCGTGTCCGCGTCGAGCTGAGCGATCCCGAACCGTGTGCCTGGCCGGCGATACGGAGCGCGGCGGGCGGTGACGAGTCGGGGCGGGGGCTGGCGCTCGTGGACGCGTTGGCGCTGCGGTGGGGGGTGGACCAAGGGGTGCGGGGCAAGACGGTCTGGTGCGAGCTGCCGGCGCCCACCGGGTGGGAGCGGGCGGTGGACGAGCCGGTCACTGTCGGTGCCGGGGCGCGGGGTGGCCCGTCCGCGCTGTCCCGGGACCACGCGGACGGGTGAGGGGGCGGCGAAGGGCGTTCACCTCAGGGTGAGCGGCGTCTCGGATTCGACGCGGGTCAGCTTCGCCGGGTTGCGGACGTAGTAGAGGCCGGTGATGCGGGCGTCCTCGACCCGGGGTGTCAGTACGCCGTCGATCTTGCCGTCCAGGCGCAGCACGAGTGCGGGGTTGCCGTTGACCACGGTGGGGCCGGCGGTGAGTACGCCGGTGGCCTTGCCCGAGCCGTGGACGATGAAGCGGGCCACCTTGTCGGCGCCGATGACCGGCCGCCGCGCGGCCTGTTTGACGCCGCCGCCGTCACTCATCAGGACCACCTCGGGGGCGAGCACGTCGAGGAGGCCTTGCAGGTCCCCGGTTTCGAGCGCGCGCCGGAACGACTCCAGTGCCGCCCGGGTCTCGCTCGCCGAGACCGCCGCACGGGGGCGGCGGGCATCGACGTGACGGCGGGCGCGGTGCGCGATCTGGCGGACGGCCGCGGGACTCTTGTCGACGGCGGCGGCGATCTCGTCGTAGTCGACGTCGAAGACCTCGCGCAGTACGAAGACGGCGCGCTCCGTCGGCGACAGGGTTTCGAGGACGAGCATCAGGGCCATGGACACGCTCTCGGCGAGCTCGACGTCGTCGGCCACGTCCGGCGCGGTGAGCACCGGTTCGGGAAGCCAGGGGCCGACGTACGTCTCCTTGCGGCGTGACAGCGCGCGCAGGCGGTTGAGCGACTGGCGGGTGGTGATCCGGACCAGGTACGCGCGCTGGTCGCGTACCTGCCCCGGCTCGACCCCGACCCACCGCAGCCAGGTCTCCTGGAGGACGTCCTCCGCGTCGGCCGCCGATCCGAGCATCTCGTAGGCGACGGTGAAGAGCAGATTGCGGTGGGCGACGAAAGCCTCGGTCGCCGGGTCGGTGGCGTGGTCGTCGTGGTCGTCGTTCACGTCTCGCCTCTCTTCAGCTCTCAGCTCTCAGCTCTCAGCTCATGGCTCATGGCTCATGGCTCTCAGCTCTCAGCTCTCAGGCCGCCCGCTCGACCGTGGCCGGTGCCTTGCCGGGTTCGGGCCGCGGACCGCTCTTGCGTGCCTCGTTCACCAGCTGCTTGACGGTGGACTTGCAGATGAACTCCTTGAGCTTCGCACCGGGGCGGCCGCCCAGGTAGAACTGGTTCGCCTGGTCGTCATGGGAGGCGAACTGGAAGATCCCGGTGCGACGGCCCAGACTGATGCACTGGCCGGCGAACCGCAGGTTGAGGGGCGCGGGCCGCTCGCCCGCGATCCGGCTGAGCACCGTGCGGGCGGCGCGTGTGCCCAGCTGGCCCGCGGCCTGGCAGCTCATCCGGAACGGTGCGTTCGCCGGTGCCGCCGCGTCCCCGGCCGCGACGATGCGCGCGTCGTCCACGCTCGTCAACGTCTCGTCCGTGAGCAGGCGGCCCACGGCGTCGGTGCTCAGCCCGCTGCGGGCGGCCAGGTCCGGCACGCCGAATCCGGTGGCCCAGACGGTGACCCGGCTGGGGAGTTCGCGGCCGTCGTCGAGCCGTACGGCATCGCGGGTCACGGCCGCCACCCTCGCGCCGGGGCCTTCGAGCACGGTCACACCGAGTTCGGCGAGGGTCCGGGCGACCGAGCGCCGGCCCCGGGGGTGCAGATACGGGCCGAGCACCCGGCCGCAGACCAGGGTCACGGCGCGGCCCTCCTCCGCCAGTTCGGCGGCGGTCTCGATGCCGGTCGGACCGGACCCGACCACCGTCACCGGGGCCGATGCGGGCGCGGCGTCGACGACCGGCCGCAGCCGCCGCGCCTCTTCCAGGGTGGCGATCGGGTGGGCGAACTCCGCCGCGCCGGGCACGTCCGGTTCGGCGCTGCCGCTGCCCACCGCGTAGATCAGGTAGTCGTAGCCGACCGTGCCGCCGCTCGTCAGTTCCACGCCGCGCCCGGCCGCGTCGATCGTCGCCACGCTGTCGACCACCAGCCGGATGTTCTCGGCCAGCACCTCCCCGTAGTCGACGACCGCGGCATGGCTGCCGCCGACCAGTTGGTGGAGGCGGATGCGTTCGACGAAGTCGGGGCGCGGGTTGATCAGCGTCACGGACACGTTGTCGCGGTGTGCCAGGCGGTTGGCCGCGGTGACGCCCGCGTAACCTCCGCCGATCACGACCACGTCGGTGTTCCTGTCCATGTTCTTGTTCACGGTGTCTCCGTCCGTTGCCCGGTTTCGGCATCAAGACACCGGACGGAGGTTCGCTGTGACAGCACGTGAGGCAGATCACTCGCGCGGGCGCGGGCGCGGGCAGGTCGACGTGGGTGTGGGCAGGGAGAGGCGGGGTCTATATTGTTGTTATCGGGGTAAAAGGTTAGCCTTCCCTAAGGTGTTCAGGCGCTCGGGCGCTCAGGTGGTCGCAGGGGTTGAGGATGTCGATGGTCTCAGTGCAGTCGGGTGCGCGCCGGAAGGGCGGCCCGTCCGTGTCGGTGGAGTCGGCGCCGGATGCGCGACTGGCCGACCTGGGCCCCGGGATGAGTGGCCGGGTGATCGGCATCGACGAGTCGGTCGAGCCGAGCACCGCGCGACGACTGTTCGACTTGGGGTTCGCCCCCGGCGCGGAGGTCACCGTGCTGCGGAAGGCGCCGCTTGGCGACCCTGTTGTTCTCCGGGTCGTGGAGTACGAGGTGGCACTGCGCAAAGCGCAGACCGCAGGCATCCATGTACGGCGCATTGCGTGAGCGCGCACTGCGGTCCGGTGGCCCGGACGGTCACCGGCGAGACTCGCCTGGCTCTGGTCGGCAGCCCGAACTCGGGCAAGAGCACGCTCTTCAATGCCCTTACCGGCCTGCGAACCAAGACCGGCAACTACCCCGGAGTGACCGTCGCGCGCCATGAGGGGGTGGCGCGTGTCGGCGAGCACGAGGTGGTCATCGAGGATCTGCCCGGCACCTACAGTCTCGACCCGATCAGCCCGGACGAGCAGGTCGTCGCCGATGCGCTCGACCCGGGCAATCCGGACATCGGTACACCCGACGGGATTCTCGTCACGATCGACGCGACGACGCTGCGTCGTTCCCTCGGGCTGCTCGCCCAGGTCATGCAGACCGGCCTGCCGATCTGTGTGGTGCTCACCTTCCGTGACGAGCTGGCCCGTCGCGGCGGCACCCTTGACGTCTCGGCCCTCCGACGTGCTCTGGGTGTGCCCGTCGTCGAGGTGACGAGCGGGTCACGCAACGACCTGGCGCAGTTGCAGTCCATGCTGCTCGACCGGGCCGCATGGGAGCGGCCGGTCGTCCCGCCGCCCACCGATCCCTCGCAGAGAGGGGCCTGGGTGGAGTCGCTGCTGCAGAGCGCGGGCTACGAGGTGCCCGAGGCCGATCACCGCACGCGGCGCATCGATGCCGTGCTGCTGCACCCGCTGTGGGGCACGCTCATCTTCTTCGCGACCATGTTCGCGTTCTTCCAGATCATCTTCACCGTCGCGACACCGCTGCAGGACGCGGTGCAGAGCCTCTTCGACTGGTTCGGCACGCTGGTCACCGAGTACGTCTCGAACCCGTTGCTCTCCGGCTTCCTCGGCAACGCCCTGATCGGCGGCGTGGGCAGCGTACTGGTCTTCCTGCCACAGATCGCCCTGCTGTTCCTCATGATTTCGTTGCTGGAGGGCAGCGGCTACCTCTCCCGCGCGGCATTCCTGATGGACCGGCTCATGGCCAAGGCCGGGTTGGAGGGCCGGGCGTTCGTCGCCCTGCTCTCCTCCCTCGCCTGCGCCATCCCGGGCATCATGGCCACCCGTTCCCTCCCGTCGGCCAAAGACCGCTTCGCGACCATGATGGGCGCGCCGCTGATGACCTGCTCGGCGCGCCTGACGGTCTATGTGCTGCTGACCGGCCTGCTGGTGAGTCCCGATACCAGGGTCGGTCCCTTCGGTGCCCAGGGCCTCGTCATGTTCGCCCTGTACCTCGTCGGTGCGCTCTCCGCCATGGCGACGGCCTGGGTCTTCAAACGGTTCAGCAGCCGGGGTGGGCCGGTGCTGCCGTTCTACATGGAGATGCCGTCCTACCGGTTGCCGCGGCCGCGGTCGGTGGCCGACGCCGTCTGGAGTGCGTGCAAGGGCTTCCTGCACAAGGTCGGCCGGATCATCCTGCTCGTCAGCATCGGGCTGTGGCTGCTGCTCAGCCTGCCCATGCACAGCGATGCGCAACTGCGCTCCGCCGGGGTCGACCCGGCCGACCGGACCGCGGTCTCGGCCTATGAGGTCGACCACAGCTACGCCGCCCACATCGGTCACGCCATCGAACCCGTCTTCGCACCCCTCGGCTTCGACTGGCGGATCAACATCGGCGTGCTGGGATCGCTGTCCGCCCGCGAGGTGTTCGTCGCCACCCTCGGCCAGGTCGCCGCCGCCCAGAACCCCGACCAGCCGGCCGAGGCCCTGGCGCACATGACGTACACCGACGGGCCGCACCAGGGACAGAAGCTCTTCACCCCGGCCACGACGGCCGCCTTGCTGGTCTTCTTCCTCTACGCGCTGCAGTGCATGTCGACCATCGGGGTCATGCGCCGTGAGACCGGCTCGTGGAGATGGCCCGCGGTCGCCTTCGGCTACATGTTCGTGCTGGCCTGGACCATGGCCTTCCTGACACGCACGCTCGTAGCGCAGCTGACATGAGCGTCGTCCCCATGCACCCCGAGGCCACGGCCGACCCGCAGGCCGTCCGCTGGGTCATCCCCGTCGGCACGCTGCCGGTCGTCGGAGAGATCGCAGAGGCACCGGACGAGCTCGGGAGAATGCTCCACTCCGAAGACGTCGCCTCCATCGAGGTGGAGACACAGGCCGTGGTGATCCGGCTCGCCGACGGCCGGAGCTGGTCCGGTGCCGGAGCGCGGGTACGCGACGCGCTCAGCGCCGCACTGCGGCACCCTCAGCGGTGGAGGCCGGCCTGCGTAGTCACCGAGGACGACATGCTGCGCGCCGCACTGCAAGACGTCCTGGACGGACCCGTCGGCGACTACATCCGCTCCCACGGCGGCGAAGTGACGGTCGTATCCGCCCACGACCGGCGCGTGGAGGTGCGGATGGGGGGCACCTGCACGCACTGCCCGGCTGCCGGGTTCACCCGCCACTCGCGCCTTGAGTCGGCGCTGCGTGCCCGGTTCCCCGACCTGGTAGAGCTGCGGGCCACGGAGGAGCCCGGAAAGACGGCGAGGCCCACATGGCTCACCCTGCGCCGCCGCGGCGCGTGACCGTCCGAGGGAGGGGCGGCGACGGGCCGGCCGTAGCGATCACGGGGACAAGGGGTCAACGCGGCGGCAGCGGCGGACGCCGCCGGTCCGGGACCGTGTCGTACGTCGGCGGGGTCGCCGCCGGATGCGCGGCGAGCAGGTCCAGCGCCACCCGTACCCCGTCGTCCAGTACCGCGTACCGGCCCTCGGCCCAGTCGAGCGGGGTGCGCAGCGCCTCCAGGTCCGGTTCGACGCCGTAGTTCTCGATCGACCAGCCGTACGTGTCGAACCAGGCCGCGTTCATCGGCACGGTGATCACCGTGCCGTCGCCCAGCCGGTGCCGTCCGGTCATGCCGACCACGCCGCCCCATGTCCGCTGGCCCACCACCGGGCCGAGCTTCAGCAGCCGGAACACGGCGGTGATCATGTCGCCGTCGGAGGACGTCGCCTCGTCGGCCAGGGCGACCACCGGGCCACGGGGTGCGTTGGAGGCGTAACTGACCGGCTGGGCGTTGCGGGTCAGGTCCCAGCCCAGGATCGTGCGGGTGAGCTTCTCCACCACCAACTCGCTGATGTGACCGCCCGCGTTGCCGCGCACATCGACGATCAGCGCCGGGCGTGAGACCTCCATGCGCAGGTCCCGGTTGAACTGGGCCCAGCCCGAGCCGCCCATGTCGGGGATGTGCAGATAGCCGCACTTGCCGCCGCTCAACTCCCGTACGACCTCACGGCGTTTGGCCACCCAGTCCTGGTAGCGCAGCGGGCGTTCGTCGACCAGCGGGATGATCGCGACCCGGCGGGAGTGGCCTTTCTCCTCGGGCGGGCGGAAGGCGAGTTCGACCGTGGTGCCGCCCGCCGCCGAGAGCAGCGGGTACGGGCCGGTCACCGGGTCGACCGGGCGGCCGTCGACATGGGTGAGGACCGCGCCCTCCCGGATGCCCGTACCGGCCAGCGGGGAACGGGCCTTGGAGTCGGAGGAGTCGCCGGGCAGGATGCGCCGGATCGTCCAGTCGCCGTCCCGGCACACGAGGTTCGCGCCGAGCAGTCCGATCGCGCGCTGGTAGTGCGGCGGGCCCTCGTTGCGGCGGGCCGGTGCCACGTACGCGTGCGAGGTGCCCAGTTCGCCCAGGACCTCGCGCAGCAGATCGGCGAACTCGTCGGGGGAGGCGACCCGTTCGACCAGCGGGCGGTACTGGTCGAGCACACCGTCCCAGTCGATGCCGCACATGTCCGGTTCCCAGAAGTACGCGCGGATGATGCGGCCGGCCTCCGCGTAGGCCTGCCGCCACTCCGCCGCCGGGTCGACGTCGTGCAGGATGCGGCGCAGGTCGAGGTAGACCGTCGTGTCGCTGTCGGCGATCTCGGTGGCGGGGACGGCGCGCAGCTCGCCCTCGTCCATCACGACGAGCCGGGTCGCGTCGCCGCTGACCGCGAACGAGTCCAGATGCCCGACGAGTTCGGTCTTCCTGGCCTTGGAGATGTTGAAGTGTTCGAGCGTGGGACGGCCCGACATGTCCGCCGGGTTGGCGAACGTCTCGCCGAGCGCGCCCGAGATCGGCCAGCGCAGCCAGACGAGTCCGCCGCCGCTCACCGGATGCAGGGCCGAGTACTTCGACGCGGAGACCGGGAACGGCGTCACCCGGTTCTCCAGCCCCTCGAACTCCACCGTGACCGTGGACGGCCCCTCGCCCGCTCCGGTGTCCGGAACGTCGTCGGCCGGGTCGAGCCCGCCCGCCGCCGGGCGGCCCTCCGGGGACAGGGCGAACGGGGAGGGGGTCGCCGAGGAGAGCGGCACCAGGTAGGGGCGGCAGCCGAGCGGGAAGGAGAGGTCCCCGGTGTGCACGTCGTACACCGGGTCGAAACCCCGCCAGGAGAGGAAGGCGAGGTAGCGGCCGTCACCGGTGAAGACGGGATTCTCGTCCTCGAAGCGGCCGTTGGTGACGTCGACGATCACCGGCGATCCCGTCCCCAGGATGCGGGCCAGTTTGATCTGGCGCAGCGAACGGCCGATGCCGGGGTGCGACCAGGTCAGCCAGGCGCCGTCCGGGGAGAACGCCATGTCACGGACGGGGCCGTTGATGGAGCGGATCAGTTCCACGGGCTCGCCCGTGGATGTCTCCTCGTCGGTGTCCAGGAGCAGCAGCCGCCCGTCGTTCGTCGCGATGGCCAGGCGTTCGCCGTCCGGGTCGGCGATCAGTTCCTGGACCCTGCCGACGTGTCCGGAGGCCAGCCGGCGAGGCTCGCGGTCGCCGCTGGCGCGCGGCAGGTACGCGATCTCGATGGCGTCCTCGCCCTCCGCGTCCGTGACGTAGGCGACCTGGCCGCCGCTGCCGAGCATCTCCGGCAGCCGGACCCGTACCCCCGGGGTGTCGGCGATCGTCCGGGCGGGGCCGTCGCGGTGGGTGAGCCAGTACAGGCTGCCGCGTACGCAGACGGCGCTGGCCCGGCCCGTCTCGTCCACGGACAGCGAGTCGACGTTGGTGGCGGCCGGCACCTGGTACGTACGCCGTCCGGCGCGCGGCCCGCCGAGCCGTACCTCCAGCTTGCGCGGCACCGCGTCCGGCGACGCAAGGTCGTCCACCAGCCACACGTCGCCCGCGCACTGGTACACGACCCGGTGGCCGTCGCTGGACGCGTGCCGGGCGTAGAAGGCGTCGTGGTCCGTGTGGCGGCGCAGATCGCTGCCGTCGGGCCGGCAGGAGTACAGGTTGCCGACGCCCTCGTGGTCGGAGAGGAACGCGATCCGGCCGCCGACGAACATGGGGGAGTCGAGATGTCCGCCGATGTCCGGGAGCAGCCGCTTGCCGTGCAGCCACAGCCGGCCCATGGCACCGCCCCGGTACCGCTTCCAGGAGGCCGGTTCGTGCGGCGGTTTGCCGGTCAGCAACAGGGTGCGCCGCTCGCCGTCGATGTCGGCGACGGCGATGTCGGCGACGGGCCCCCAGGGCAGCTTGCCGCCGGGGCTGCCGTCGGTGGGGACGGTGTAGGCCCAGGAGATGTGTGCGAACGGCTGGTTGTGCGAGGACACCGCCAGGATCTGCGAGGCGTCCCCGGGGTCGGGGGTCCAGCCGCAGACCCGGGCGTCCGTGGACCCCCAGTAGGTGAGCCGGCGCGCCGGGCCGCCCTCGACCGGCGCGAGATGGATCTCGGGGTCGAGGCTGCGCCAGGTCGTGTAGGCGATCCGCGTCCCGTCGGGCGAGAACCGCGGATGGCTGACTCTGGTCCGGTCGACGGTCACCCGCCAGGCGCGGCCGGGCCGCTGCCCCTCCGGGGCGAGGGGGGCGACCCAGAGGTCGTCCTCGGCCGCGAAGCAGAGCAGATCGTCGTGGAGGTGCGGGAAACGGAGATACGCGACGTCGTCACTCACCCTTCAATGCTTTCCGCGCGCGTGGGCCCCGGCAACTTGTGGTGCGGAACACAAGCGAAACGATTTCGTTTCGCTGGACGGGCGGGGTACCGTCGATGTGTACGAAACAGTTTCGTTCGATCGACTGATGTACGAGACCGAGAAGCGGAACGAGAGGTCGGCACATGGCACGCACCCGGCTCACGCCCGAGCGTGAGAGCGAGCTGTACGCCGCCGTGCTCGACCTGCTCCGCGAGGTCGGCTACGACGCCCTGACCATGGACGCCGTCGCCGCCCGTACCCGTTCCAGCAAGGCCACCCTCTACCGCCAGTGGGGGAGCAAGCCCGAGCTGGTCGTCACCGCCCTGCGGCACAACAAGCCGATGTCCCTCGCGGAGATCGACACCGGATCGCTGCGCGGTGACTTCCACGCCGCGCTGAGCCGCAGCGACGACTGCCAGATGGAGAAGAACTCCGCGCTGATGCGGGGCCTGAGCCATGCCGTCCACGACAATCCCGATCTGCTCCAGGCCCTGCGCGACCTGCTGATCGAGCCGGAAGTGACCGGTCTCGACACGCTGCTGCGCCGAGCCGTGGACCGGGGTGAACTGCGTCCGGACAACCCGGCGCTGAAATATGTACCGCACATGCTGGTCGGCGCCTTCGCCGCTCGGCAACTGGTCGAGGACCGCCCCGTCGACCAGGCGTTCCTCATCGACTACGTCGACTCCGTGATGCTCCCCGCGCTCGGAGTCTGACGCTCCCGTCCCCTTCGCGCGACCCGTCCCCTTCGCACGGCCCCCTCCCCAAGCCCCACCTGACACGCCGCTCTCGTCGTCGGGCTGGTTCCTCACGCCCTTTTCCACTCACACGACCTGACCGGGAGTACGCCTCCGTGGCCACATTCCTCTACAAACTCGGACGGCTCGCCTTCCGGCGCCGCCGCTATGTCGCCCTGATCTGGGTGGCACTGCTGGCCCTCGCCGGATTCGGCGCGGCCTCCGCGTCCACCGCCACCTCCAGCTCCTTCTCCATCCCGGGTACGGAGGCGCAGAAGGCCTTCGACCTGCTGGAACAGCGCTTCCCGGGCGCCGGCGCCGACGGCGCGACCGCGCGGGTCGTCTTCAAGGCCCCCGACGGCCAGAAGATGACGGACCCGGCGAACAAGGCCGAGGTGAACAAGGTTGCCGGCGAGCTGAAGTCCGGCTCGGACCAGATCGCCTCGGTCACCGACCCGTACACCGCGAACGCCGTCAGCAAGGACGGGTCCACGGCGTACGTCTCCGTGTCCTACAAGGTCAACTCCATGGAGCTGACCGACGGGACGCGCAGCGCTCTGGAGGACGCGGGCCACGCGGCGCAGAAGAGCGGGATGACCGTGGAGATCGGCGGTGACGCGCTCCAGGCGATGCCGCAGACCGGGGTCACCGAGATCATCGGTGTCGCGATCGCCGCGGTGGTGCTGGTCATCACCTTCGGCTCGCTGATCGCCGCCGGACTGCCACTGCTCACCGCCCTGATCGGGGTCGGCATCGGGGTCTCGACGATCACGGCACTCGCGAACGTGCTCGACCTGGGCTCCACCACCTCCACCCTCGCGATGATGATCGGCCTCGCGGTCGGCATCGACTACGCGCTGTTCATCGTCTCCCGCTACCGCGCCGAACTGGCCGAGGGCCGGGAGCGCGAGAAAGCGGCCGGGCGGGCCGTCGGTACGGCCGGATCCGCGGTCGTCTTCGCCGGTCTCACCGTCGTCATCGCGCTGGTCGGCCTCGCCGTCGTCAACATCCCGATGCTCTCGAAGATGGGCTTCGCCGCGGCCGGCACGGTCGCGATCGCCGTCCTCATCGCGCTCACCCTGGTCCCGGCCCTGATGGGCTTCGCGGGCAAGCGGGTCATGGGACGCAAGGCGCGCAAGGCCGCCGCGGCGGAGAGCGGGTCCGAGGCTTCGAACCGGCCCGAGGCGAAGCCGAACATGGGCACCCGCTGGGCGCGGTTCGTGCTGCGCAAGCCGGTGTGGGTGCTGCTGGTCGGCGTCCTCGGACTCGGCGCGATCGCCGTACCGGCCGCGTCCCTGGAGATGGGCCTGCCCGACGACGGCTCCCAGCCCACCAGCACCACTCAGCGGCGCGCCTACGACCTGCTCTCCGACGGCTTCGGCCCCGGCTTCAACGGGCCGCTGATGGTGGTCGTCGACACCGCGCACAGCTCCGACGGCAAGACCGCCACCAAGCAGGTCTCGGACGAGATCTCCGGCATCCCGGGCGTCGCCGCCGTCACCCCGGCCCAGTTCAACAAGGCCGGCGACACCGCGATGATCACCGTCGTCCCGAAGGACCGGCCGAGCTCCACCGAGACCGAGAACGTGGTCCACGCGATCCGTGACGCGGGCAAGGACATCAAGTCCGACACCGGCGCCGACGTCCTGGTCACCGGCTCCACGGCGATGAACATCGACTTCTCGCAGAAGATGAACGACGCGCTGCTGCCGTACCTGGCGCTCGTCGTCGGCCTGGCGTTCCTGCTGCTGATGCTCGTCTTCCGGTCGGTGCTGGTGCCGCTGAAGGCGGCCCTCGGCTTCCTGCTCTCGGTCGTGGCGGCCCTGGGCGCGGTCGTCGCGGTCTTCCAGTGGGGCTGGCTCGGCTCGCTCTTCGGCGTGGAGCAGACCGGCCCGATCATGTCCATGATGCCGATCTTCATGGTCGGTGTGGTCTTCGGTCTGGCGATGGACTACGAGGTCTTCCTCGTGACCCGGATGCGGGAGGCGTACGTCCACGGCGAGAAGCCCGGCCAGGCGATCGTCACCGGCTTCAAGCACGGTGCCCGGGTCGTCACGGCGGCGGCCGTGATCATGATGGCGGTCTTCTCCGGCTTCATCGGGTCCAGCGAACAGATGATCAAGATGATCGGCTTCTCGCTCGCCATCGCCGTCTTCTTCGACGCGTTCGTGGTCCGGATGGCGATCGTGCCCGCGGTCCTCGCCCTGCTCGGCAAGCGCGCCTGGTGGCTGCCGCGCTGGCTGGACCGGCTCCTGCCGAACGTGGACGTGGAGGGCGAGGGGCTGCGCGAGCAGCTCGGCGAGAAGCCCGACGCCGAGGGCGAGCGTGAGCCGGCCCTGGTCTGAGCGCCTGCCGGGCCCGGCGTCCCGGCCGTCCGGGCCGGGCCGCTGCGGTCGGACCGCGAAGCCTCGGGGATCGGGGGCCGGTCCGTAGAGCCTCCGGGGTCCGCGTCCGACAGGCTCTGAGCGGAGCGCGGCCCCGGACGGGCCGGTTACCTGTGGGGACGGGGGACCGGGGCAATGACGAAGCCCCCGTGCGAGCGGGGGCTTCTGTCATGCGTGTGCGTGTGTGTGAGCGTGTGAATGTCAGGCGCGCGTCGCGCCTGCTCCGGGTCATGCGGGCGCGTGGGTACCGACGCCCTCGTCGTCGACGTTCTCGTCGTGCGTACGGTGCAGGAACCGGATCAGCGGCGCGTTATCGAACTGCACCACCTCCACGCCCTCCTTCGAGCGGATTTCCACGACCAACTGCGTCCGTCCGCACGGCCACACCCGGATCCCGCCGCGTTCGGCGGGGGAGAGCAGGCCGCGCTCCAGCAGATCGCGGCTGAACGACCAGTCGATGCCGCCGGGGAAGGCGACATGGACGGTACGCGGATCCTTGTCGGCGTCGTACAGGAGATCGACCGGTACCGCCGGGAGGTCGGGGGTGTCATTGACGAGCCAGGCTTCGGCCTGTTCATGGATCACGGGGGGCATGGGCCGACTCCTCCTTCTCTTGCTCTTCGCCATCCAATGTCCCATATTTCCCGCACATGGCGCGGCGAGCCCAGCTGTGACGTACCCGCTCTTGCGAAGCGTTTGCAACAAGGCCCTATCATTGAGCGGTTAACGACACCGCCCGCAGCAACGCGGCATCGCAGGAAGCGGAGCCCCTTCATGCATGTACCCGACGGATTCATCAACGCGCCCGTCTCCGCCGCCGCAGGGGTCGTCGCCGCGGGTGCGGTGGCCGTCAGCCTGCGGGGCGCCCGCCGGGAGCTGGACGAGCGCACCGCGCCGCTCGCCGGTCTCGTCGCCGCGTTCATCTTCGCCGTGCAGATGCTGAACTTCCCGGTCGCGGCGGGCACCAGCGGGCATCTGCTGGGCGGGGCGCTCGCCGCCATCCTGGTCGGGCCCTGTACCGGGGTGCTCTGCATATCCGTCGTCCTGCTCATGCAGGGCGTCCTGTTCGCCGACGGCGGCCTCACCGCGCTCGGTGTGAACGTGCTCGACATGGGCATCACGACCACCGTCGTCGCGTACGCCCTCTTCCGCGGGCTGGTCGGCGTGCTGCCGCGTACCCGACGCTCGGTGACGGTCGCCTCCTTCGTCGCCGCCCTGGTCTCCGTACCGGCGGCGGCCTGCGTCTTCACGCTGATCTACTGGATCGGCGGCACCACCGACATTCCGATCGGCAAGGTCTTCACCGCGATGGTCGGGGTCCACGTCCTGATCGGTATCGGCGAGGCCGTGATCACCGCGCTGACCGTCGGTGCCGTCATCGCCGTACGCCCCGACCTGGTCCACGGCGCCCGCGGACTCACCGCCCCGCTCAAGCTCCGGGTCGAGGGCGAGCTCGTCGACGTCCCCGCCCCGCAGCCCGTCGCCCCCGTCGCCGCCCGCTCCACCCGGGGCATCTGGATCACCGGTCTGATCACCGCCGTCGTCCTGGCGGGCTTCGTCTCCTTCTACGCCTCCGCCAGCCCCGACGGCCTGGAGAAGGTCGCCGCGGACCAGGGCATCGACAAGAAGGCCGAGGAGCACGCCAGCAAGGACTCCCCGCTCGCCGACTACGGCGTCAAGGACATCAAGAACGCCCGCCTCTCCGGCGGTCTCGCCGGAGTGATCGGCGTCGGTGCCACGATCGTGGTCGGCAGCGGAGTCTTCTACGTGATCCGCCGCCGTCGCACCGCGGAGGCGACCGTCGGTACCCCGCGCACCGGGGAAACCGTCTGACATGGGCGCCGGACACGCGCACAGGCTCTACCGGCACGGGCACTCGCCGGTCCACGATCTGCCCCCGCACTGCAAGCTCGCCGCCGCCTTCCTCTTCGTCGTGGTCGTCGTCTCGACGCCGCGCGAGGCGGTGTGGGCGTTCGCGCTGTACGCGGTACTGCTCGGCGCCGTCGCCGCACTGGCCCGCATCCCCGCGTCCTTCCTGCTCAAGCGGCTGCTCATCGAGGTGCCGTTCGTGGCGTTCGCGCTACTCATGCCGTTCGTGGTGCCCGGCGAGCAGACCCACGTCCTCGGTCTCTCCGTCAGCGTCCCCGGCCTCTGGGGCGCCTGGAACGTCCTTGCCAAGGGCACCCTCGGCGTCGCCGCCTCCGTACTCCTCGCCTCCACCACCGAACTGCGCTCGCTGCTGCTCGGCCTCCAACGGCTCAGGCTGCCGCCGCTGCTCGTCCAGATCGCCTCCTTCATGATCCGGTACGGCGATGTGATCACCGACGAGATGCGCCGGATGTCGATCGCCCGCCGCTCCCGCGGCTTCGAGGCGCGCGGGATACGACAGTGGGGTGTGCTCGCCAAATCGGCCGGCGCGCTCTTCATCAGGTCGTACGAGCGCGGCGAACGCGTCCATCTCGCGATGGTCAGCCGCGGCTACGCGGGTTCCATGCCGGTGATCGACGAGGTGACCGCCTCCCGGACCCAGTGGGCGCACGCCGTGGCACTCCCCGTCCTCGCCCTTGTCATCTGTCTGTTGGGATGGACCGTATGAGCAGCATGCCCACCGCCCCCGCACCGTCCCTGGAAGTCAGCGGACTCGCCTACGCCTACCCCGACGGCCATCAGGCGCTCT
This sequence comes from Streptomyces sp. NPDC047515, assembly GCF_040643055.1. Lineage (NCBI taxonomy): Bacteria > Bacillati > Actinomycetota > Actinomycetes > Kitasatosporales > Streptomycetaceae > Streptomyces > Streptomyces sp. NPDC047515. Next base: position 51,730 of record NZ_JBEYTM010000006.1, on the reverse strand, counting down.
TCGGGGTGAACCTGACGGTCGCCCGGGGCGAACGCGTCGCCCTGCTCGGCCCGAACGGAGCCGGCAAGACCACACTCGTCCTCCATCTCAACGGCATCCTCGACGCCGGCGCGGGCACCGTCCACGTCGCCGGTCTCCCGGTGGAGAAGCGCAACCTCGCCGAGATCCGCCGCCGCGTCGGCATCGTCTTCCAGGACCCGGACGACCAGCTCTTCATGCCCACCGTCCGCGAGGACGTCGCCTTCGGGCCCGCCGCCTCCGGGCTGGGCGGCGCCGAACTGGAGGAACGCGTCACCGACGCGCTGCGGCAGGTCGGCATGGAGGAGTACGCGGACCGCCCGCCGCACCACCTCTCCTTCGGCCAGCGACGCCGCGTCGCCGTCGCCACCGTCCTCGCCATGCGGCCGGAGATCCTCGTCCTGGACGAGCCGTCCTCCAACCTCGACCCGGCCTCGCGGCGCGAGCTCGCCGACATCCTGCGCGCCCTGGACGTCACCGTGCTCATGGTCACGCACGACCTGCCGTACGCCCTGGAGCTCTGCCCGCGCGCGGTCGTCCTGAGCGAGGGCGTCATCGCCGCCGACGACCGCACCCAGGACCTGCTCTGCGACGAGGAACTGATGCGCACCCACCGTCTGGAACTGCCCTTCGGGTTCGATCCGCGTTCCGTGACGGTGAACATGGGGTGACCCGCCCCGCGTCCGACCTGCGACGGGATGCACCATGGGGGGATGAGCGGGAGCGCAGGAGCAGGCGTGGACGTACGGGGCACGGTGGCGGCCGGATTCGAACCGGTCCGGGATGCTTTCGTCCGTAACTTCGAGCAGCGCGGCGAACGCGGAGCGGGCGTCGCGGTCTACCGGGACGGCCGCAAGGTCGTCGATCTGTGGGCCGGTACGAGAGACGTCGACGGAGCCGAACCATGGGCCGTCGACACCGTGCAGATCGTCCGCTCGGCGGGCAAGGGCATAGCCGCCGCCGTACCGCTGCTGCTGCACCAGCGCGGCCAGGTCGATCTGGACGCCCCGGTCGGCACGTACTGGCCGGAGTTCAAGGCCGCCGGCAAGGAACGCGTGCTCGTCCGCCACCTCCTCGCCCACCGGGCCGGAATCCCCGCCCTCGACCGCGCGCTGACGCCCTCGGAGGCGGCCGACGGGATCTCCGGTCCGCAGGCCGTCGCCGCCCAGCGCCCCCAGTGGGAACCCGGCACCGACCACGGCTACCACGCCCAGACCTACAGCTGGCTGGTCGGCGAACTGGTGCGCCGGGTCACCGGCCGCACCGTGGGCCGCTGGATCGCCGAGGAGATCGCCCGCCCGCTCGGCCTGGACTTCTGGTTCGGCCTCCCGGCCGACGAGGCGCACCGGGTGGGCCGCATCGGCCCCGTCGAACCCCCGGCCGCCGCGGGCAACGGCGGCGCCCTGCGGGTACGCCCCAAGCGGTCCGTCGTCGAGGCGTACCGCGATCCGGAATCCCTCACCCGCCGCGCCTTCGGGGCCATCGATCCCCTGCCCGACGAGAACGACCCCGCCTACCGGACGGCCGAACTCCCCGCCTCCAACGGCATCGCCACCGCCCGAGCCCTGGCCCGCTGCTACGCGGCGATGATCGGCCCGGTCGACGGCCACCGCCTGTTCGCCCCCGCCACGCTCACCCTCGCCCGCACCGAGGAATCGGCGGGCCCGGACCGGGTCCTGGTCGTGAACACCCGTTTCGGCCTCGGCTACATGCTGCACGGCCCGGCGGCCCCGCTGCTGGCCCCCGGCTCCTTCGGTCACCCCGGCCGGGGCGGCTCGCTCGGCTTCGCCGATCCCGAATCCGGCATCGCCCTGGGTTACGTGACGAACGGTCTGCAGAAGGGAGTTACCGCCGATCCCCGTGCCCAGGCCCTGGTCAGGGCAGTACGGTCGGCGCTATGACTCCTCCTCACCCTGCGGGTGCACGGTTCGACGGATACGGCGTACTCATCACCGGAGCGGGCCAGGGCATCGGCGCGGCCACGGCCCGCAGACTGGCCGCGGAGGGCGCGCGCGTCCTGGTCACCGACCTGGACGCCGACCGCGCCGGACGCACCGCCGAGGCGATACGCGAGACGGGCGGGACGGCCGAGTCGCTGCCCTGCGACGTGGCCGACCGGGCGGCGGTCGAGGCCGCGGTGGCCCACGCCGTCGCCGCCTTCGGCTCCCTCGACGTGCTGGTCAACAACGCGTATGCCTGCACTCCGGACGCACCGCTCTTCGAGGACGAGCCCGACGAGGCGTGGGAACGCGACCTGGACATCTCGCTCACCGGTCCCTACCGCTGCGCCCGCGCCGCCCTGCCGCACCTGGTGGCCTCCGGCCGGGGCGCGATCGTCAACATCGGTTCGGTCAACGGCGAGCAGGACTTCGGCAACCACGGCTACAGCGCCGCCAAGGCCGGCCTGGGCAGCCTGACCCGCACCCTCGCGGGTCACGCGGGACCGCGCGGCGTCCGCGTCAACCTGGTCGCGCCCGGCACGATCCGCACGGACGCCTGGGCGGGGCGTGACGCCGAACTGTCCCGGGTGAGCGGTCTCTACCCGCTCGGCCGGGTCGGCGAGCCGGACGACATCGCGTCCGCCGTCGCCTTCCTCGCCTCGCGCGACGCGGCCTGGATCACGGGGACGACGCTACGGGTGGACGGCGGACTCACCGCCGTGAACTACGGCTTCCGCCAGGCGGTTTCGGGGGAGTAGCGCGGCCCGCGCCCATGCCGCCGGGGTCCGTCCGAGCCCGTGCCACCGGTCCGCCCGCCTCAGCTCCCCAGCCGGTACGTGGCCCAGCGGTCCGCCGAGGCCCGCAGCCGGTGCGTCCACTCGTTGGGGTGCTCGTCCTCGGTGGACCGCCAGTAGCGCCGGAGGGCGGTGGCGGCGACGTCGAGCTCGCGGGTGGACGCGGTGGACCAGGCCGGGACCTTGGCGGCCCACTGTTCGGCCCCGTACGGGTCGTGCCCGGCGAAGCCGAGCCATACGACCCAGCACGCCGGGTCGATCCAGGCGGCGCCGCGGGTGGCCCACGCCCAGTCGACGAGGTGGGCGCCGCCGCCGGTGGCGTGGGAGCCGTCGGACCGGGTGCTGCCGCTGGGCGGGCCGTGGGTGATGTGGACGTTGGTGTGGAACCAGTCGGTGTGCAGCAGCGCCGTACCGGCGAGCAGCGCCGCGTCGGCGGGGTCGTCGAGTCGGCCGCCGAACCGTCCCACGGCGTCCTCCAACTCGATGTCGGGGCACGGAATCCGTCCCAGCGCCGTCAAGGCTTCGACGACGAGGGGCAGATCGGCGGAGCCTGGCGTGAAGTCGGCGCTGCGGCCGGGGAGGTATTCGAAGCCGAGCAGGTCCCAGTCGTCGGTCCTGACGCGCCACAGCAGCCTCGGCCCGACGGGGACGACGTACGGATTGACGGCGGCCTCGCGCGCCTGCGTCCACGCCAGCGGGTCGTCCTGGCGCACTCCCTTGAGGAAGACCCGGCCGCGTGCCGTGTCCAGGGTGGCGGCGAACTGACTGCTGAACCCATGGCCGGCCGACTCGACTCCTTCGACCGTACCGGCCTGCTCGCGGATCGCCGCGCGGACGTCGTCGGGGAGCTCGTCCCAGCTTTTCCTCGGCATGGCGCGGAGTATAGGGAGGGCTGCGCCACGGACGTGACACATCGGGGCTCGGGTACCTCGCGCGCGCGAAGGGGTGGGTGACGAGCCCCCGAGCCCGTCGCCCACCCCTTCGAACCAGGGTCTTCCGTTCGGATCGGGCCGGATCGGCGAGCGGGGGATGCGAGCCGGGCGTGATCCGAACGCGAGGTCTCAGCTGTTGGCCACGGGGGTGTCGTTGCCCGCGCTGCGCCACAGCCGGTCGGAGCTGGGCTGTGCGATGTTCAGGTAGAGGGTGTCCCAGCTGCCGTCGTTGTACCTGTTCAGGCTGAGGGCGAGGTCCTTGTTGACCACGGGCCGGTACATCCACCAACCCGTGTGGGTGTCGCCGACCTTCTCGCCGATCAGGCTCCACTTCTGGAGCTGTGAGCCGTCACAGGTCCGGACGACGACGGTCGTACCCCGCTGCGGTGTCGCGACGCTGGGCTGGAGGCACTTGTTCGCGGCCTCGTTCTTGATCGTGGCCGTGTAGGTGTTGGGGGCGTCCGCCTGCCAGGCCGAGAAGTCCAGCTCCCAGCGCTCGGTGCTGTAGTTCCACGCCGGGTCGCGCAGGGTGATGCCGGTGGCGCCCTCGGCGGTGCTGTTGTTGAGCAGGGCCAGACGGCTCCCGTCCATCTTGTTGATCACGTCCCGGTTCGGACTGGGTGCGGCAGAGGCCGGCGTGCCACCGGCCGCGGCGACACCGCATGTCGCCAACACGGCTGCGGCGAGAGCCAGTACAGGATGATTGCGCTTGGACATGGCAGATGTCCCTTTCGGTGCATGGATGTCCGTAATGGAAAGACCTGGGCATCCAAGCAGCCCGGATTCCCGCTGAAACGATCACGCTGGGACGGGCGGCCCCTTTTCACTCCATCGGGCCTGTCCCGCCCACAACGCCCCGCGCACGCCGGTCGTACGTCCTGGAGCCGGGTGCGCCGTCCCGCTCAACTCGTTTGCAGCATCAGCCCGATGCCGACCACCAGCAGCCCGGGGCGTATGAAATTCGGGCGAGTGTCGGTACCCGACGTGCACTGAGCCGGCGACGGGCGAACCGTCGTGATGCTGCGGCACGGCTTCGAAGACGTGTTCAGGAGCGGGGTTCGGCGTGGTGCGACTGGTGCTTGGACGACTTTCCCGTGTCTGGCTCTGGCACCGGTGGACCGGTCAGCTCCGGTGGCGGGCGCGGCCCACAGCGGCGGCGACCGTCAGCGGGACGGTGAGGGCCGCGGCCGTCAGGAACATTCCCTGGTACGCGTGGTGTTCGGCGGGACCGGCGACGACAGCGCTGGCCAGGGCGCTGCCGACGTAGAGAGCCAGACCGAACATGGCGACCCCGGTGGCGCGGGCCGCCGGGGAGAGGCCGGTGGCCCAGGACTGGATCGTGGAGTGCATGAACGACCAGCCGCCGCCGAGCAGCAGCGTGCACGCCATCAGCGCGGGCACGGACCGGCTGGCCGCGGCGAGGCCGAACGCCACCGCCATCTGCACCCCGCCGACTACGATCAGCCGTACCGGTGTCCAGCGCCCGACCAGCCGCTTGACCGTCTGCGCCGCGGCCATCGAGCCCACGCCGTACAGCGCGGACACCGCACCGGCCAGCGTCGCCGAGGCGCCCTGGGCCTCCAGAGCCGGTGCGATGTACGTCGAGAAGCCCAGCAAAACGGCGCCTTCGAGCATCGCGACGGCCATGACGTACCACTGCTGGCGGGAGCGCAGGACGACCTTGAACGGGGTCAGCAGTGCACCGGGCGCCAGGCGCGGCGGCTCCGGCAGCCGGCGCAGGGCGACAGCCAGGTACGCTGCGATCAAGCCGGGCAGGGCGAAGACCAGGCGCCAACTGACGTAGTGCGCCAGCGCTCCGGCAACGATGGTGGCCACAGCGGTGCCCAGTGCGAACGCGGTCATCAGCTCGCTGAGCGGGCCTTGGCGGACCGGGGCGGGCACGGTGTCCCCGATGTACGTGATGGATGCGGCGATGGACGCGGCGAAGAACGCGCCGGCCGCGGCGCGTGCCACGATCAGCACGGTCGCGTCGGGTGCGGTCACCGAGCAGAGCGCGGCAACGGCGGCCCCGGTCAGCGAGATCCGCATCACCCGCACCCGGCCGAGACGGTCGCTCGCCAGGCCCCAGACCGGCTGCATCAGGCCGTAGGCGAGGAAGTAGCCGCTGGCGGCGAGCATCACCGTGGGCAGCGAGACGCCGAGCCGGGTGCCGATGAGCAGCAGCATCGGGGTGATGCAGAAGCGGTCGAAATTGCTGACGAAACCGGCGGCGCGCAACAGGCGCAGTGAGGCGGCGGGCAGCGGCGGGGCGGTCGGGCCCGCGGTGGCGGTGGCCGGAGGGGGTGCGGGGGTGGTGCGGGCCGGGTCGCTGGTGTCCATGGGGCTCCTTGTGTCGTGCCTGCCAGTGCTTTCGGACCGGCAGCTCCAGCTCACCACCGCGGGCGATCACGGTGGCCCCGCAGCCGATTACCCTTGCTCACACCCTGTGGGGCATGGGGCCAAGCCCCGGGGCGGATCGGCGTCACAAGGGGGACGGGGTATGAACGGCGGCGGACTCAACGGCCCGGCCCGCGAACTGGGCGCGTTTCTGCGCTCTCGCCGCGAGCGGCTGGCGCCCGCTGATGTGGGGCTGCCCGGCTCACCACGGCGCCGTACCCCGGGGCTGCGGCGCGGGGAGGTTGCGGAGCTGGCCGGGATCAGCAGTTCCTGGTACGCGTGGCTGGAGCAGGGCCGGGTCCGTACGTCGGAGCAGGTGCTGCGGTCGGTGGCGCGGGCGTTGCGCCTCGGCCCGGACGAGACCGCGCATGTGATGTCGTTCGTGGAGCACGCCGCGCCGTCCGAGCAGCCGCCGGGGTGGGTGTCGCGGAACCTGCTGTCGCTGGTGGAGTCGCTGGCGCCGAACCCGGCCGTGGTGCTCGACCCGCACTGGGATCTGCTGGCCTGGAACTCGGGGTACACGGCGCTGCTCACCGACCTGGCGAGGTTGGCGCCCAAGCAGCGCAATCTGCTGTGGCTGGTGTTCTGCTGGCCGCCGGCCCGTACGCTGCTGGCCAGTTGGGAGCCGGAGGCGCGCAGCCTGCTCGGCCAGTTCCGGGCGAAGGTGGCCCGGCATCCGGAGGACCGCCGGTATGCCGAGATCGTCGAAGAGCTGCTGGCCGACCCGGACGCGGCGCGCTGGTACGGCCGCCGGGAGACCTCGGCGTTCCATCCCGCAGTACGCCATTTCCGCCACCCGGTGGCCGGTGATCTGCGGCTGCGGTACGTCAAGCTCGCCGCCGTCGACGAGCCGGGCCACCATCTGCTGGCCTATCTTCCCGATGACCGGGCGACGGAGGAGGCCCTGAGGGTGCTCGTCGGATGAGCCGGTGCCCATTCTTGCGGGCGGGCGCACGGGCAGCGGTGACGGCCCGACCGCGCCGGTGCGCTGCTGCCGGGCCGTCACCGGCGCACCGCGGGGGCTGGTGCGTCAGGAGGTGAGTACCGGGAGGCGAGGTGTCAGGACGTGAGCACCGCCTTCATCACCGACCCGTCGGCGACCGCGGTGAGCGCGTCGGCGTGCCGCTCCCCGGTCCGCCCCGCTCACAGGGCAATACGACTAATCGGTGTCCACTGCGGCGGCGAACCGACTGCTGAACCCGTGTCCGGCCGGCTCCACTTGCCCGATCTGCACGGCGCGGAGGACAGCTGGGGTGCGATACGGACGTGACAGACGCCCGGCCCGGTGTCATGCTCCGGCGAAGGGGGCAGGCCGGGCCACGGGCACCCGGCCTTTTCCTCCCGCTCAACTCGTGTGCAGCATCAGCCCGATGCCGACCACCATCAGCCCCGCCGCCGCGATGCGCGGGGCGCCGAACCGTTCCTTGAAGAACAGCGTTCCTATGGCGGCGCCGACGATGATCGACGACTCCCGGAGCGCCGCGATCGGGGCCAGCGCCGCCCGGGTCTGGGCCCACAGCACGAGGCCGTACGCGGCCACCGACAACGCCGCCCCCAGCAGCCCGCGCGCCGCGAACGGCCGCAGCCGGGTGACGAGTTCGCCCCGGTGGCGGTGGAGCGCGTAGGCCGGGATGGCCAGTCCCTCCAGGATCATCAGCCAGGCGATGTAGCCGAGCGAGGTGCCGGAGGCGCGTACCCCGACCCCGTCCACCGTGGTGTATCCCGCGATGGCCAGGCCGGTCGCGACGGCGGCCAGCAGCGCCGGCCAGTCCGGGCGCCTGCCGGAGCCCCGGATGCCCCAGAGGGCGAGCCCGACCAGTCCCGCCGAGGCCACCGCGACGCCCGCCGTGGCCCAGCCGTCGGGGTGTTCACCGACGAAGACGGCGGCGAGAACGGTCACCACCAGCGGCGCGGTGCCCCGGGCGATCGGATACATCTGGCCGAAGTCGCCCAGGGTGAACGAGCGCATCAGCAGCATCATGTACGTCACGTGCAGCGCGGCCGAGACGAGGAGATACGGCCAGGCCCCGGCGGCGGGGAAGGGGACGAAGCAGGCCGCCAGGGCGCCGATCAGCACCCCGCCCCCGGAGATCAGGGTGAAGGAGAGGAGCTGATCCTTGATCGCGTGTGCGATCGCGTTCCAACTGGCGTGCGTGACCGCGGCGATCAGGACGGCGAGGGCGACCAGCGGCGTCACTTCGACTGCTCGCGCACATCCACCACGGTTCCGCCGGCGTGCCCGATCAGCGACTTGGGGTCGAGAGGGAAGACCGTGTGCGGGGTGCCCGCCGCCGCCCACACCATGTCGTGGTCCAGCAGCCCGCGGTCGGCCAGCACCCGGGTCCGCGTACGGTGCCCGAAGGGCGGTACGCCCCCGATGGCGTACCCGGTCGTCTCCCGGACCAGGTCGGCCCCGGCCCGCTTGACCTTCCCGGCGCCCAGTTCACCGCGTACGAGCTCCACGTCGACGCGTGAAGAACCGTCCATCAGGACCAGTACCGGGACACCGTCGGCCTCGAAGATCAGGGACTTGACGATCTCGCTGAGCTCGCAGCCGATCGCGGCGGCGGCCTCGGCGGCGGTACGGGTGGCCTCCGGGAACCGGCGGATCTCGACCTGAAGGCCGAGCTCCCGCAGGGCCTCGGCGAATCGGGGGTGGGCTTCGGCGGCGGTGGTGTCGGGAGTGCTCATGCCCCGCACGCTAGCGAACGCGGCACCGGGTGCGCGAAGGGGTTGCGCATGTGCGGGGCAGGTGCCGCCGGGTCCGTGATGAGGCGTGGACGGGCCGAGGCCATTGGCCAGTGCCGCACTCGCAGAGGCCGGGTGCGCCGACGGCCCCGGCGGTGCGCGTCACGACCCCGCACGCAGCACCGCCGCCACCACCGGGCCCGCCGCGTCGCCGCCGTGGCCGCCGGACTGGACGACCGCCGCGGCGGCCAGGTCGTTGCTGAATCCGGTGAACCAGCTGTTGGAGGTGGCCTGGCCGTCCACCTCCGCCGAGCCCGTCTTGGCGCCCTTGTCGCCGCCGACCGAGGCCATCGCGGCCCTGCCGGTGCCCCAGCTCGCGGTCTGGCGCATCATGTTGGTGAGCTGCTGAGAGACGGAGGGGGACAGCGACCGGGAGGCGGTGGCGATCTGCCGGCCGTCGAGGTCCCGGTCGACGAGGACCGGCTGGCGGAAGGTGCCGGTCTTCGCGGTGGCGGTGATGGACGCCATGTTGAGGGCGTTCATCTGGACCGTGCCCTGGCCGATGTACTGGGCGGCCGCCTCGCCTCCGGTCTCCTCGGGCACGCTCCCGTCGAAGGACAGGATGCCGGTCTTCCAGTCCAGGCCGATGCCGAAGACGTCGCGGGCCTCCTTGGCGAGTGCCGCGTCGTCGTTCGCGTCGTCGATCAGCTTGATGAAGGCGGTGTTGCAGGAGCGGGCGAAGCTGGTCGTCAGGGTGCCGTCGGGGATGGAGAAGCCGTCCAGGTTCTTGAAGGTGCGGCCGTAGTACATCGCCGTCGGCGGGCACTCGATCTTCTGGTCGGCCGAGGCGAGGCCCTTCTCGATCAGCATCGCCGCCGTCACGATCTTCATCGTCGAGCCGGGCGCCTGCTTGCCCTGCATCGCCGCGTTGAATCCGGTGGCCGGATTGTTGGCGACCGCGCGGATCGCGCCCGTGGACGGGCGGACCGCGACCACCGAGGCCTGGCTGAACTTCTTCACGGCCACCTCGGCCGCCGCCTGGGCATTCGCGTCCAGGGTGGTCTGCAGCCTGCCGGGCCTGCCCTTGCTGATCGTCAACAGGGTCTTGTCCGGGCTGCTCTCGTTCGGGCTCTCGATCCAGGTCTCGACACCGGCGGTGCCGCCGGCCTTCTCCCCGTACTTCTCGCGCAGTGCTTCCAGGATGGGCCCCAGAGACGGGTACTTCTCCTTGCTGAGCACGTTGCCGTTGTGGTCGACCGCCTCGATCGCCGGTGCGGACGCCTCGCCCGTCTTGAGCGACGCGCCCTTCGCCAGATCCGGGTGGATCACGGTGGGGGCCCAGTCCACCAGCGGCCTGCCGGTGGTCAGGCCGCGCACCACGGTCAGTTCGGAGGAGTACGACCAGGGCTTGGACCTGCCCTCGAAGGAGACGGTCGCCTTCACCGTGTACGGCACCTTCGAGCCGACCGCCGGACCGGGAGTGATCACCGCCTTCGTGACATGGGCGCTCTCGCGGTAGTCCGTCAGTATCGGTTCGGCCTCGGTCGCGTTGTTGGTGAGCTGCGACGCGACGGCCGCGTCACCGCTCGCCCAGGCCTTGAGGAACTTCTTCGACACCTCGTCGATCTCCGTGTCGGTGACCGGCCCCGTCCTCACCTTCGCGGAGGCGGTCTCGGTGCCCGTGTCACCGCCCCCGCCGCCCAGCCCGTCCAGGACGTTGTACGCGCCGTATCCCACCCCACCGACCACGACCGCGAACACTCCGCCGACTATCGCAACCTTCGCTCCACTGCGCATCCTTGCAGTCCCCCTCCCCAGGAGTTCTCCTTGAACATGTTCAAGGAGATGCTGCTGGGCACCTTACGGGACGGTGGTGACAGCCGAGATGGTTGTTATAGGAACGCGATACGTTTGGCATGAACGCGCCGGTCACATCCAGTTGTGCCGCCCATATCGAGGCGTGTCGGTCTCAGATCCAGGTGTCCAGCCACATCCGGTCCCGCCAGGAACCGTCGGGAATCGGCGTCCCCGTGTAGATCGGCCAGAAATAGATGAAGTTCCAGATGATCAGCAGCACCAGCACACCCGCCGCGACCGCCCCCAGCGCCCGCCGCCGCTCCCCGGACGGATCGCCGGACATCAGGCCGCGTTCCCTCGCCGGCCCGGTATCCGCCCCCGGACCCAGCAAGGCGCCGATCATCATCGTCACCGCCAGACACAGGAACGGCACGAACACGACCGCGTAGAAGAGGAAGATCGTCCGCTCCTGGTAGAAGAACCAGGGCAGCCAGCCCGCCGCCACGCCGCAGGCGATGGCCCCCGCCCGCCAGTCGCGCCGGAAGAACCAGCGCCACAGCACGTAGACCAGGGCGAAGCACGCCGCCCACCAGAGCAGCGGCGTCCCGATGGCCAGCACCTCGCGGGAGCACTTGCCGGTCTCCGACGCCGAGCAGCCCGGCTGCTCCTCCCAGAAGTACGAGACGGGCCGGCCGAGCACGATCCAGCTCCAGGGATTGGACTGGTACGTGTGGCCGGACGTCAGATTCACATGGAACTCGTAGACCTGGTACTCGTAGTGCCACAGACTGCGCAGCCAGTCCGGCAGCCACGTCCAGTTGCCGCCCCTGCCCTCGGTCTGCGCCCAGTCGCGGTAGTAGCCCTTGCCGGTGACGATCCAGCCGGTCCAGGAGACGAGGTACGTGAGGATCGCGACCGGGACCGTCGAGACGAACGCCGGCAGCAGGTCCCGCTTCAGCACTGCCATGTACGGACGGACGGCCCCCGCCGTCCGCCGCGCGCCCACATCCCACAGCACCGTCATCAGGCCGAAGCCGGCCAGGATGTACAGACCGTTCCACTTGGTGGCGAAGGCCAGCCCCAGCATCAGACCGGCGGTGAGCCGCCAGGGGCGCAGGCCGAGGCGCAGATTCTCCGCGACCCCGGCATCGGGGCGCAGCACCCCCTCCTCGTCGACGGGCAGCGCGGCGGCGAGCCTGCGCCGCGCCCAGTCGCGGTCGATCAGCAGCGCGCCGAACGCAGCCAGCACGAAGAACATCAGCACCAGGTCGAGCAGCGCGGTGCGGCTCATCACGAAATGCAGGCCGTCGACGGCGAGCAGCGTGCCGGCCAGGCACCCCAGGAACGTCGAGCGGAACAGGCGCCGCCCGATCCGGCACAGCATCAGCACCGACAGCGTGCCGAGCACCGCCACCATGAACCGCCAGCCGAACGGCGTGAAGCCGAAGATCTGCTCACCGAGGCCGATGATCCACTTGCCGACCGGCGGGTGCACCACATAGCCCGGATCCACCGGGACGTGCACCTTCGACGGATCGGCGAGGATCAGCTTGTCGATGTCCTTGGGCCAGTTGCCCTCGTACCCCTGGTTGATCAGCGCCCAGGAGTCCTTGGCGTAGTACGTCTCGTCGAATATCAGGGCGTGCGGGCTGCCCAGGTTCCAGAACCGCAGCACCCCGGCGACCAGCGCCACCAGCAGCGGACCGCCCCAGGCGGACCACCGCACCAGGCGCGCGGCCAGGGGTGGGGAGATCCCGAGTACCGCCCACAGCTGGGCGCCGGGCCGGGCGTACGGCGGAACCAGCCGTTCACGCAGCCCGATCCCGGGCCGGGGCGCATGGCCGAAGCGGCGCAGCCGCTGCTGCCAGGAGGCCGTTTCTTCGCCGTGCGGTTCCCCGGCGTCTTGGCCCTGCCGGGCTTCGGGCGCAGTACTCGTCACCGCGCCATCGTAGGGAACGCATCTGTGCGAGTGCTGTCGCCCGTGCTGGGAGGATGACTCATGTGACTGGAACGACTGGAACGCTGGTACTCGCAGGAACCCCCATCGGCGATGTGGCGGACGCCCCGCCGCGCCTCGCCGCCGAACTGGAGACGGCCGATGTCGTCGCCGCCGAGGACACCCGACGGCTGCGCCGTCTCACCCAGGCACTCGGCGTCCACACCACGGGGCGGGTCGTCTCCTACTTCGAGGGCAACGAGTCGGCCCGTACGCCCGAACTCGTCGAGGCACTGACCGGCGGCGCCCGGGTCCTGCTGGTCACGGACGCCGGGATGCCGTCCGTCTCCGACCCCGGCTACCGGCTCGTGGCCGCCGCGGTGGAGAAGGGGGTCAGGGTCACCGCGGTCCCCGGTCCGTCCGCGGTGCTGACCGCTCTCGCCCTGTCCGCGCTGCCGGTCGACCGTTTCTGCTTCGAGGGCTTCCTGCCGCGCAAGGCGGGCGAACGGCTGGGCAGACTGCGCGAGGTCGCCGACGAGCGCCGCACCATGGTCTTCTTCGAGGCCCCGCACCGGCTCGACGACACCCTCGCGGCGATGGCCGAGGTCTTCGGCGCCGACCGCCGGGCGGCCGTGTGCCGGGAGCTGACCAAGACGTACGAGGAAGTGAAGCGCGGCCCGCTGGGCGAGCTGGCTACCTGGGCGGCCGAAGGGGTACGAGGCGAGATCACCGTCGTCGTCGAGGGCGCGGCCGACTCCGGACCCGAGGAACTGGACCCCGCGGAGCTGGTGCGCAGGGTGCAGGTGCGCGAGGAGGCGGGGGAGCGGCGCAAGGAGGCCATCGCCGCTGTGGCCACCGACGCGGGGCTGCCCAAACGCGAGGTGTTCGACGCGGTCGTCGCGGCAAAGAACGCGGCGCGAACCGCCTCTGCTGAGGGCAAAGGACTTTCCTGAAAAGCAAAGCGTGAGCCGCGCACCGGGCCTTTCTGCCACGAGAAGGCCAAAACCGCTCCAACAGTCGACAGGGCCCGATGCGCTCCCGCCGGTAGGGGAGTCCACTGGACCGGGGACACACTCCCCGGAGTGTTCGTCCGGCGGACAGAAGGAGCGGACATGAGCGAGATCGCAGCGACCACGGTGCACGAGGCGTACGCATTCGCCTGCATGAGGTGCGGACATGGCTGGGAGCAGGCCTTCGAGATAGAGCACCACGTCGACGGCTCCAACAACGGCTTCGTCATATACAAGGCGGACGGGGTACGGGTGCCCTCACCCCTTTCCACGCCGACCTGCACGAACTGCGGCGGACACGTGGTCCGGATCATGCGGTCCGGCCGGGTCTCGACCGTCCAGAAGCTGCTCCGCGACCCCCAGCCGAGGCGGTCGGCGGGCAAGGGCGTCGACGCTCCGGAGGGCGAGGCCGCGACCGTCGGCGCCGGGCACCACTGGCACCTGTCCGACCTGCTGCACCCCTTCCACCGCAAGTAGGGCGTCCGGCCCCCACCGCGGGCGGGGTGCCCGGCGCGGTCCTCGTACGATCGTCCTCATGAGCCGTACCGAAGCCCCGCCGTTGCCCGAACCCCTCCGGGTGCCGGTCGCCGATTCGCACACCCACCTGGACATGCAGGACGCGACCGTCGAGGAGGGCCTGGCCAGGGCCGCGGCGGTCAATGTGACCACCGTGATCCAGGTGGGCTGCGACGTGGCCGGTTCGCGGTGGGCCGCCGAGACCGCCGCCGCGCACGCGAACGTGCACGCGGCGGTCGCCCTCCACCCCAATGAGGCGCCGCGCATCGTGCACGGCGACCCCGAGGGCCGGTCGCGGCAGGGGGCGCGGGAAGCGGGCGGAGAAGCGGCGCTGCACGAGGCACTCGCGGAGATCGACGCACTGGCCGCGCTCGACCACGTACGCGGTGTCGGCGAGACCGGGCTCGACCACTTCCGCACGGGCCCCGAAGGCATGGCCGCGCAGGAGGAGTCCTTCCGGGCCCATATCGAGATCGCCAAGCGGCACGGCAAGGCGCTGGTCATCCACGACCGTGAAGCGCACGCGGACGTGCTGCGCGTCCTCGCCGACGCGGGCGCCCCCGAGCGGACCGTCTTTCACTGCTACTCCGGCGACGCCGACATGGCCCGGATCTGCGCGGACGCCGGGTACTTCATGTCCTTCGCGGGCAATGTCACCTTCAAGAACGCCCAGCCGCTGCGCGACGCGCTGGCCGTCGCGCCGATGGAGCTGGTCCTGGTCGAGACGGACGCACCGTTCCTGACCCCCGCCCCGTACCGGGGACGGCCCAACGCGCCCTATCTCATTCCGGTCACCCTGCGTGCCATGGCAGCGGTGAAGGGCGTGCACGAGGACACCCTGGCGTCAGCCGTCTTCGACAACACCGCTCGCGCCTTCGACTACTGACCACACGGGTCGATGACGGTGCGTGGTCGCACCGTTTTGAAGAGTGACCGATGCTCCGCTATCGTCCCGGGCGCCATTCGGCGACCGGCCGATCGGATCCTCGGGAGCGTCGTGAGCAGTTCCAAGGGCAGCCACCGTGCGGCACGTGGCAGAGGGCGTACGGTGTCGTCCGCCGTCCCCAAACCCGTGCCGCTCCATGAGCGGCTGACGCTCGCCGCGCGGGTGCTCCACGCCCCGACGCTCGTCGGCCCGCGCGTCCCGCCTGCCCGGCCTGCCGTCCCCCGCGCCACCGGCGGCCGGGCGGCCGGGCGCCGGGCCTCCCACCGCAAGCACCCCCTCCGGCCCGAGAACCTGCGCCGCCTCGTCCCCCAGGCCCTCGTCCTGGCGTTCCTGGCCGGTGGCACCGCGGCGTTCGTGGTCTGCGACAAGGCGGTGACGCTCGACATCGACGGCAGCCCCCGCACCCTGCACACCTTCGCGGGCGACGTCGGTGAACTCCTCGCCGACCAGGACGTCGCGCTCGCCGGCCGCGACACCGTCACGCCCGCCCCCGGCAGCGCACTCGGCGACGGCGACGAGGTCGTGGTCCGGACGCGGAGGTAGCCGAGGGCGCACCTGTGACGGGGCGGGCAGGCCGTGGCACGCCCGGGTGGCCGGGCGCGCCCGTCGGCGAGAGGCCTCTCACGCGACGGGGGCGAGCCCCGGGCCGCACCGCGGCCGTAGGCTTACCGGGTGAGCACCACTGAGCCCGACGCCCTCCTGGGCCCCGCAGACATCCGCGAGCTGGCGGCCGAGCTGGGCGTACGCCCGACCAAGCAACGCGGTCAGAACTTCGTCATCGACGCCAACACGGTCCGCAGGATCGTGCGGACGGCGGAGGTCCGCCCGGACGATGTCGTCGTCGAGGTCGGTCCGGGGCTCGGCTCGCTGACCCTGGCGCTGCTGGAGGCGGCGGACCGGGTCGTCGCCGTCGAGATCGACGACGTGCTGGCGGGCGCGCTGCCGGCCACGGTCGCCGCCCGGATGCCGGGGCGCGCCGACCGGTTCGCCCTGGTGCACTCCGACGCGATGCTGGTCCGAGAGCTGCCGGGCCCGGCGCCGACCGCGCTGGTCGCGAACCTTCCGTACAACGTCGCCGTGCCGGTGCTGCTGACCATGCTGGAGCGGTTCCCGTCCATCGAGCGGACCCTCGTCATGGTCCAGGCGGAGGTCGCGGACCGGCTGGCCGCCAGGCCGGGCAACAAGGTCTACGGCGTGCCGTCGGTGAAGGCCAACTGGTACGCGGACGTCAAGCGGGCCGGATCCATCGGCCGCAACGTCTTCTGGCCCGCCCCGAACGTCGACTCCGGCCTGGTGTCGCTGGTCCGGCGCACCGAGCCGGTCACGACGAGCGCGAGCAGGACCGAGGTCTTCGCGGTCGTCGACGCGGCCTTCGCCCAGCGCCGCAAGACCCTGCGGGCGGCCCTGGCCGGCTGGGCGGGCTCCGCCCCCGCCGCCGAGGCGGCCCTGGTCGCGGCCGGGATCTCGCCGCAGGCCCGCGGTGAGTCCCTGACGGTCGAGGAGTTCGCCGCCATCGCCGAGAACAAGCCCGCCCCGACCGCCGGGACCGACGACAACCAGCCCTCAGGGAGTGGTGAGTGAGCGTCACCGTCCGCGTACCCGCCAAGGTCAACGTCCAGCTCGCGGTCGGCGCCCCGCGCCCCGACGGCTTCCACGACCTGGCCAATGTCTTCCTCGCCGTCGGCCTGTACGACGAGGTCACCGTCACCCCCGCCGACGAGCTGCGCGTCACGTGCTCCGGCCCGGACGCCGCGAAGGTCCCGCTGGACGCGACGAACCTCGCCGCCCGCGCCGCGATCGCACTGGCCGAGCGGCACGGCATCGCACCCGATGTGCACATCCACATCGCCAAGGACATCCCCGTCGCGGGCGGCATGGCGGGCGGCAGCGCCGACGGCGCGGCGGCCCTGCTGGCCTGCGACACCCTCTGGTCCACCGGCGCCACGCGGCAGGAGCTGCTCGACATCTGCGCGGAGCTGGGCAGCGACGTCCCGTTCAGCCTGGTCGGCGGCGCGGCCCTCGGGGTCGGACGCGGTGAGCGGCTGACCCCGATCGACGTCGGCGGCACCTTCCACTGGGTCTTCGCGGTCGCCGACGGCGGGCTCTCCACCCCGGCCGTCTACGGCGAGTTCGACCGGCTCACGGCCGGTACGGACGTCCCGGACCCCGCCGCGTCAACCGCGCTCCTGGACGCGCTGCGGTCCGGTGACACCACCGCGCTCGCGGGCGCCCTGAGCAACGACCTCCAGCCCGCCGCGCTCTCGCTGCGCCCCTCGCTGGCCGACACCCTCGCCGCGGGCACCGCGGCCGGCGCCCTGGCCGCGCTGGTCTCGGGCTCCGGGCCGACCACCGCGTTCCTGGTGGCGGACGAGGAGTCGGCACGGAAGGTGGCCGAGGCGCTGATCACCTCGGGGACCTGCCGGAACGCACGGGCCGCGGTGTCCCCGGCGCCGGGCGCGACGATTCAGCGGCCGTAGTAGCAGCGGCACGAGACGCTACGTACCTCGTCCTCGATCACGCGGTAGATGAGTTGGCGTTCCTCGCTGATCCTGCGGGACGAGAACCCATGGAAATCATGCCGCAGGGGCTCCGGTTTGCCGATGCCTTCGTAGGAAGCCGTACGTACAGGAAAGCGTACGCATGAGGCGGGTGGAAGGCAGGCCGCCAGCGGAATCCCGCCCTCGGGCCCCGTACCCTGGGAAGCCGATCGACCCCCCGGGAGCAGGAGCGAAATGGCCGTCAATCTGATCAATGTCGAGCAGGTCAGCAAGGTGTACGGCACCCGTGCCCTGCTCGACGGTGTGTCCCTTGGGGTGTCCGAGGGGGACCGGATCGGTGTCGTGGGCCGCAACGGCGACGGCAAGACGACCCTCATCCGGATGCTCGCCAGGCTGGAGGAGGCGGACAGCGGCCGGGTCACCCACAGCGGCGGGCTGCGCCTCGGCGTGCTCACCCAGCACGACTCGCTGGACCCGGAGGCGACCATCCGCCACGAGGTGATCGGCGACCTCGCCGACCACGAGTGGGCGGGCAGCGCCGAGATCCGTGACGTGCTCACCGGACTCTTCGGCGGGCTGGCCCTGCCGGGCTTCGAGCACGGCCTGGACACCGTCATCGCGCCGCTCTCCGGCGGCGAGCGGCGCCGGATCGCGCTGGCCAAGCTGCTCATCGCCGAGCAGGACCTGATCGTCCTCGACGAGCCGACCAACCATCTCGACGTCGAGGGCATCTCCTGGCTGGCCGGCCACCTGCGGGTACGCCGCTCGGCGCTCGTCTGCGTCACCCACGACCGGTGGTTCCTCGACCAGGTCTGCACGCGCATGTGGGACGTCCAGCGCGGCTCGGTCCACGAGTACGAGGGCGGCTACAGCGACTACGTCTTCGCACGGGCCGAGCGGGAGCGGATCGCCGCGACCGAGGAGTCCAAGCGGCAGAACCTGATGCGCAAGGAGCTGGCCTGGCTGCGCCGCGGCGCCCCCGCCCGAACCTCCAAGCCGCGCTACCGCATCGAGGCGGCCAACGAACTGATCGCCGACGTGCCGCCGCCGCGCGACACCAGCGAGCTGATGAAGTTCGCCAACGCGCGGCTCGGCAAGACCGTCTTCGACCTGGAGGACGTGACCGTCCAGGCGGGTCCCAAGACACTGCTCACCCACCTCACCTGGCAGCTCGGCCCCGGTGACCGGATCGGTCTGGTCGGGGTCAACGGCGCGGGCAAGACCTCGCTGCTGCGGGCCCTCGCCGAGGCGTCCCGTACCGAGGGCGAGGCGCAGCCCGCCGCCGGGAACATCGTCGTCGGCAAGACCGTCAAGCTGGCCTACCTCTCCCAGGAGGTCCACGAGCTCGACCCGAACCTGCGGGTGCTGGAAGCGGTGCAGCAGGTACGGGACCGGGTCGACCTGGGCAAGGGCCGGGAGATGACCGCGGGGCAGCTCTGCGAGCAGTTCGGCTTCTCGAAGGAGAAGCAGTGGACCCCGGTGGGCGACCTCTCCGGCGGTGAGCGGCGCAGGCTCCAGATCCTGCGCCTGCTGATGGACGAGCCGAACGTCCTCTTCCTCGACGAGCCCACCAACGACCTGGACATCGAGACCCTGACCCAGCTGGAGGACCTCCTCGACGGCTGGCCCGGATCGATGATCGTGATCTCCCACGACCGGTTCTTCATCGAGCGCACCACGGACCGGGTGATGGCGCTGCTCGGCGACCGCGCACTGCGGATGCTGCCGCGCGGGATCGACGAGTACCTGGAGCGCAGGCAGCGGATGGAGGAGGCGGCGACCCCCTCCGCCGCACCCGCTGCGGCCAAGGAGAAGGCCGCGCCGACCACGGCCGTCTCCCCGCAGGCCGCACGTGCGGCGAAGAAGGAACTCCAGAAGGTGGAACGGCAGCTCGACAAGATCTCGACCCGGGAGACCGCGCTGCATGCGCAGATCGCGGAGCACGCCACGGACTTCGAGAAGGTGGCGAAGCTGGACGCGGAGCTGCGTGAACTGGTCGCGGAACGCGACGAGTTGGAGATGCGCTGGCTGGAACTGGCCGAGGACGCCTGATCGCTGAGGCGCTTTCGGTGTGACCGGTGTGACCGGAGTGGCCTGTGGGGCGGGTGATAGAAAGAAAGCTCGCCCGGCGCAGGTGTAGGTGCCGGACCGGTCCGCACGAAGGGGGACGTGCTGATGCCCCAGCCGCCCGGCCAGCAACCGCCGCAGGGGGGTTTCGGGGCTCCGTACGATCCGCCGCCGGCGCCGGTTCAGCCGCCCCCGCCACCACCCGGGTACGGCTCCGCGCCGCCGCCTGGCCAGGCCCCGGGCCCGTACGGCGCGCCCGGTCAGGCGGCAGGGCCGTATGGCGCGCCCGCACAACCGGGCCCGTACGGCGTTCCGCAGCCCGGTCCGTACGGCGCGCCTCCGCAGCCGGGACCGTACAACGCGCCCCCGCAGCCCGGCTCCTACGGCCAACCGCCGCAGCCGCAGCCCGGGTTCGGCCCGCAGCCACAGCCGGAGCCCGGCGGTGGAGGGTTCTTCCGGGGTCGGCGCGGGGCGGTCATCACTGGCGTGCTCGCGGTGGTGCTGCTGGCCGGCGGTGGCATCCGGTTCGCCGGGAGCGGCGGTGACGAGTCGAAGCCCACGGCGAAGGCGAGCACCGATCCCGGACCGGGCCCCACCGGCGACCGGGGCGGCGGCAAGGCCGGGAAGCCGAGTCCGGCCGCGCGTGACCTCCGCGCGGAGGCCGACGCGCTCAACGCCGAGCGCGGGCCGGGCGAGGCGAAGGTTCTCTGGCTCCAGGAGGGCGGCGTCGATCTGCCGCGCAACGGCTCGGACGTCTACGGCCCCTGGATCGTCGGCGACACCATCGTCAAGGCCATGTTCCAGACGCTCTCCGGTTACTCGGTCACCGACGGCCACCAGAAGTGGAGCCTTCGCATGCCGTCGAATCTGTGCGCGGCGCCCTCGCGGGCCACCGCAGACGGCAAGATCGTCCTCGGGATCAAGTCCGGCCACGGGGATCGGGCGTCCTGCGACGCGCTCCAGATGGTCGACCTCACGACCGGCAAGGCCGGCTGGCACAAGACCTACGAGCGCCAGGGCCTCTGGGACGGGCTTTCCCACGTCGCGATGGCGATCAACGGCGACACCGTGACCGTGGGACGCACCACCAGGACGGATGCCTTCCGGGTCAGTGACGGCAAGGTGCTCTTCGGGAAACTGCCGGGGAACTGCCAGCCGTTCGGCTTCGCGAGCGGTCCCGAGGGGATCGCCGCCACCAGCTGTCAGACGGCGGCCGACGACCACAAGGAACAGCAGGTGCAGCGGATCGACCCGGTCACCGGCAAGGTCCAGTGGACGTACAAGGTCAAGAAAGGCTGGCAGGTCGCACAGTTCTACTTGGCGAGCCCACCGGTCGTCTCGCTGAAGCAGGACGACAAGTGGGCCATCCTCGTGCTCAACGAGAACGGCACCTACCGCTCCCAACTGATCGGTGGCACCGAGGACTACGTGACGGAGTGCGACGAGGACCTCCTCACCGACGGCAAGAGTCTCGACAACTGCCTCGGCGTGGCGGCCGACGACCGGGCGGTCTACCTGGCGACGAAGCCCGACCCGGCGGCTCGCCGTCCCACCAACAAGGTCGTGGCCTTCGACCTGAACACCGGGCGGACCAAGTGGAAGGCCGCGGCGCCGGCGGGTCAGACCCTGATGCCGATGCGGGTCGAGGGCGGCAGGCTGCTGATGTATCTGTCGGCGGGGAAGAACAAGGGCGGCGGTATCGCGTCCCTCCCGCCGACGGGTGGTACGCCGCAGATGGTGCTGCGGCACCCGGCGGCGGCCGCCGCGGTCGAAAGGGACTTCTTCGCTTCCCGGGTCGCCTATCTGAACGGGCGCAGTTTCCTCGTACACGCGAGGATCAGCGGGATCGACGACGAGGCGGAGAAGTCGATGAAGTCGATCGTGGGCTTCGGCAACTGACGGTCCGAGGCGTAACGGCGGCATCACAGGCCGGTTCTCCCTTGGGAACAGGGGGTGGACCGCCCCGGTGGGCGGGGTGTTGCGGGTGGTACAAAGAAGCCCCGCTCGACTGTCGTAACACTGCGGGATCCATGCCCGATTCGCTCCTTTCCGCGGAGTTCAGGGGGCCTTGACCCCTTCGAGCCCTGCGGAATCGCGGGGGAGACCGGAACGGGCACCGGACCGCACGAAGGGGGACGTGCTGATGACCCAGCCGCCCAACCAGCAACCGCCGCAGGGGGGATTCGGCGCACCGCAGGAGCCGCCGCCGGGAAGTCCTCAGCCGCCGCAGACCCCGCCGGCGCCGCAGACTCCGCCGCCCGCCCAGCCCGGCTACGGCCACCCGCAGACGCCCGGTCAGGCGCCGGGCCAGGCCCCCGGTTACGGCTACCCCCAGCAACCGGGCCAGCAGCCCGGTCCGTACGGCCAGCAGCCCGGTCCGTACGGCCAGCAGCCCGGTCCGTACGGCCAGCCGACGCAGCCCGGTTACGGCTACCCGCAGCAGCAGTACCCCGGCGCACCGGCTCCCGGCGGTCCGGGCGGACCCGGTGGTCCGGGCGGTGGCAACCTCTTCAAGCGCAAGCCCGCGCTGGTGATCGGCGCCGCGGCCACCGCGCTCCTGCTGATAGGCGCCGGCGTCTACCTCGCTACGAGCGGGGGCGGCGACGACAAGAAGCCCGTCGTGCAGAAGAGCGACGACCTCAAGCCGAGCGGCTCGCCCTCCGTCGACGAGGGCAACGGCGACGGCCGCCAGACCGATGACGACCTCAACGCCGGGCGCCAGAAGGGCGAGGCGAAGGTTCTCTGGCTGCAGAAGAACGATGTCGACCTGCCGCGCAACGGCTCGGACGTCTACGGCCCCTGGGTCGTCGGCGACACGATCGTCAAGGGCATGTACCGCACCGTCGCCGGCTACTCGGTGGCCGACGGCAAGCTGGTGTGGAAGCTGAAGCTGCCCGCCGACCTGTGTGCGGCGCCCTCGCAGCCCACCACCGACGGAAAGATCGTCATCGGGGTCAAGAACGGCACCACCGAAAAGGCGGACTGCGCGGACCTCCAGATGATCGACCTCAACACCGGCAAGGCCGGCTGGAAGAAGTCGATCAAGAAGAACGGCATCTGGGACATGATGTCGGACATCTCGCTCACCATCAGCGGCGACACCGTGGCGGTCGGGCGCACCGGCAACTCCAACGGCTTCCGGGTCAGCGACGGCGAGGAACTGTTCGGCAACCAGCCGGGCAGCTGCCAGCCGTTCGCCTTCGCGGGCGGACCCAAGCTGATCGCCGCCTCCAGCTGCCGCACCGATGACGTCAACAATCCCCAGCATCAGATCCAGGAGCTCGACCCGGTCACGGGGAAGCCCCGGTGGACGTACCGGATCAAGCGCGGATCGGAGATCGACCGGGTCTACTCGGTGAGCCCGCTGGTGGTCTCGCTGAAGAAGGACAAGTCGTGGAGCATCCTCGCGCTCAAGGAGAACGGCTCGTTCCGGTCCGGCGTCGTCAGCGACAAGGGCGACAAGTTCGCGCCGGACTGCGGTAACGCGTTCGCCATCTTCGGCAAGTCCCTGGACGGTTGCACGGGTGTCGCCGCCGACGCCAACACCTTCTACATGTCGACCGCGCCGGACTCCGGCGGCATCACCGACACGAACAAGGTCGTGGCGTTCGACCTGAACACCGGTCGGTCCAAGTGGAAGGCCGCGGCCCCGGCCGGGCGCGTGGTGAAGCCGCTGCGCATGGAGGGCGGCAACGTACTGCTCTACGTGTTGGCCGGATACAACAAGGGCGGCGGGATCGCCACCCTCGCACCGACCGGGGGCACGGTGCAGATGCTGCTGAAGCACCCCGTGTCGACGTCCGAGATCGAGAACTCCTTCTACAACACGAAGATCGCCTACGCGGACGGCCGCTCCTTCATCCTGAGCGGACGGGTCAGCGCGCGGAACGACCAGGAAGAGCTGGAGAAGAAGACCATCATGGCCTTCGGCAACTGACGGCTCACGAAGGCCCTCGACGGCACCCGATCGTCGGCGCCCGACGGCTCACGACCGGCAGCGGCCGGAACACCCCCGACCGCCGCCGGCCCCGACCCACCGACTCCCTTTCCCCAGAGGTACGTACGCCATGACGCAGCCGCCCCAGCCTCCCAACGAGCCGCCCCAGGGCGGATTCGGCGCCCCGCAGGACCCCCCGCCCGGTGGATTCGGCGCACCGACACCGCCGCCCGCCGACCCGTTCGGCAAGCAGCCGGCCACCCCGCCCGCGGGTGGATTCGGCGCCCCGCAGACCCCGCCGCCCCCCGGTTACGGCTACCCGCAGGGCCCGCCGCAGCAGCCGGGCCCCGGTTACGGCTACCCGCAGGGCCCGCAGCCGGGCTACGGCTATCCGCAGGGTCAGCCCCCGCAGCCCGGTTATGGCTACCCGCAGGCGCCGGTGCCCGGCCGGCCGCAGCAGGGCTACGGCTTCCCGCAGGGAATGCCGCCCGGCCAGCCGCCGCAGCAGGGCTACGGCTACCCGACCGCCCCGATGCAGCAGCAGTACCCGCCGCTCCAGAACGGTGGCGGGAACGGCAACGGGGGCAAGAAGTTCACCACCCGGATGCAGATCGTCGTCGCCGCGTCGGTCGCCGTGGTCCTGATCGTCGCCGCGGGCATCTGGTTCGCCTCCGGCGGCGGCGACGACGGCAAGAAGGAAGAGGCGTCCCAGTCCAGCGGCGGCGCCTCCGAGGGCAAGGACACCCGACAGGGCGGCACCGTCGGCGGTGGCGGTACGGAGAAGGCACCGGCGGACCCCAAGTCCAGGGTCACCTTCCAGCTGCCGGAGCCGAAGGTCACCGACGTCACCAAGGTCGACGGTTCGTGGCTCACCGACAAGGCGTACGTGAAGACGGGCCTGAACGAGATCGTCGGCTACGACATGACCAAGGGCACCAAGCTGTGGTCCATCCCGCTGGCGGGCCAGCTCTGCGGCGCCTCCCGGCACATGTCCAAGGACTTCAAGACGGCCGTCCTCTTCGAGGAGGGCAAGCCGACCAAGGACAAGAAGTACCAGCCGTGCAACCAGGTCGGCGCGATCGACCTGAACACCGGCAAGCTCATGTGGAGCAAGTCGGTGACCGGCGCCACCAGTGGTGACGCGCCGGTCAGGTTCGCCGAGATCACGCTCAGCGGCACCACGGTCGCCGCGGCCGGAACCGAGGGCGGCGCGGCGTTCGACCTCGGCACCGGCGCCGAGCGCTGGAAGCCCAAGGTCTCCACCGACAGCTGCTACGACACGGGCTACGGCGGTGGCGAGGCGCTCGCCGTCGTCCGCAAGTGCGGCACGTACGACGACCCGCAGCTGGTCATCCAGGCACTGAACCCGACCACCGGTGCCCCGCTCTCCTCGTACAAGATGCCGCCCGGTGTCGACTACGCGAGCATCGTCTCCACCAAGCCGCTGGTCGTCGCGGCCGACGTCGGCGACACCGCCGGCGACGGCAGCGGCATCTCGGACTTCTTCTCGATCGACGCCTCCACCGGCAAGCTGCTCACCAGGATCGCGGCGGACGGCGAGAAGTACGCCGCGCGCTGCCAGTCCACGGAGGTCGAGAGCTGCCAGAAGCTGGCCGTCGGCAACAACCGCATCTACGTGCCGACCGAGGACCACGAGGGCGGCGGCGAGTACGGCGACACCAACGAGATCGTCTCCTTCGACCTCACCACCGGCAAGCCGACCAGTGACCGGGCCGACGCGGGCGACCGCTACACGATGTTCCCGCTGCGCATGGACGGCGGCAACATCATCGCGTACAAGGCGCCCCCGTACGACAAGGGCGGCCAGATCGTCTCCATCGACGGCTCCACCTTCAAGCAGACCGTGCTGATGGAGAACCCGGGCGCGGCGTCCGTCCGCGAAGCCGAGAGCAGCTTCTCCTCGGACTACTCCGAGATGCTCTACTCCGCCGGCCGGCTGTTCATATCCCAGACGATGATCAGCAAGACGACCGGAAGCTCCTTGAGCGGCAAGGACTACCTGGCCGTGGCCTTCGGCACCGGCTGATCCTCGCGCGGTACCCGCACCCCCGGCCCTGCCGGTCGATCATTCGACCGGCAGGGCCGATCGTTTTCCGCCCGTCGAGCGGCCCTGAACGACGCATAATCCGACACTCCGCGGGCCTTATGCCGGGTAACGGGTCCAGAACGTCGAACAAGCGTGTAGCTTGCCGGGTCAGGACGGGCCGGGGGGCCTGGTGCCGGTGCTACGGGGGTGTACTCGATGGGCGTGCGGCTCATGGTGGTCGATGATCACCGACTGCTCGCCGAGGCGCTCGCCTCGGCGCTGAAGCTGCGGGGCCACCGGGTGCTCGCGGCGGCGGCGCCGACCACGGGGGCGGCGGAACTGGTGGTGAGCAGGGCCCCGGAGGTCTGCCTGTTCGGCACCGCGGCACCCGCCGAACCCGGCGCCTTCGACCCGATCGTACGGATCCGGCGGGAGCGCCCGCAGGTGGCCGTGGTGGTGCTCGGGCCGGTGCCCAGCCCGCGCGGGATCGCGGCGGCCTTCGCGGCGGGCGCGGCGGGCTACGTCCGGCACGACGAGCGGATGGAGGGCGTCGAACGGGCGATGGTCAAGGCGCGTGCCGGAGAGGCCGCGGTGGCTCCGCAGCTGCTCCAGGGGGCCTTCGCCGAACTGCTCAATCCGGCCGCGACACCGGACGACGAGGGCCAGCGGCTGCTGCGGCTGCTCACCCCGCGGGAGGTCGAGGTCCTGGTACGGGTCGCCGAGGGCCAGGACACCCGGCTGATCGCGGCCGGGATGCGGATCGCGTCCAGCACCGCGCGTACGCATGTGCAGCGGGTGCTGATGAAGCTGGGCGTCGGTTCCCGGCTGGAGGCCGCGGCGCTCGCGGCCCGCACGGGGCTGCTGGACCGGGCGGTGCCGTTCGGCGAACAGGGGCCCGACGACATCGGGTGACGTCGTCGGGACCCTGCCGGGGCGGTGCGTCAGCCGTCGGCCGGGTCCGGTCCGTCGGCCGGAGCCTGCGCCGGGCGCAGCTTGAGCCGGACCAGGAAGAGCAGCCCGAGGACCAGCATGGCCAGGCCGGTCCACAGGTTGATCCGGTCCACAGGTTGATGTGTGACGCCCTGGGCCTTCTCCAGGTCCGCGTCGGACGGGGTGATCCCGGCGATGGTGACGATCACGCCGTAGACCACGAAGAGGCCGCCGATGATCCGCCGGATGTCGACGCGCACAGCCGAACGCCCGTTGTGACGCGAGGCGTTGACCGGGCCTCGCTGCTGAGGCCGACTCGCGGTGAAGCTGTTCTGCCATGCGGTACTGGGCTGGAAAGCGGTGCAGGGGCATCGTTCGGGGCCGACTCATTGACGCGTCTGTTGAGTTGTGGTTCATTGTGTTTGGTTATGTTTGGAGGAACCTGGTGAAAAAGACGGTTACGACGCTCGCCGACGGCCGGGAGCTGCTCTACTACGACAGTCGTGACGACGTCGTGCACGATGCCGTCGACCGGCGCCCCCTGGACGCCGTCTCCACCTCGTCGGAGATCCGCCGCGACCCGTTCCTCGGCGACAGCGTCGCCATCGCCTCGCACCGCCAGGGCCGCATCTACCACCCGCCGACCGACGAGTGCCCGCTCTGCCCCTCGCGGGACGGCCGGATGAGCGAGATCCCCGAGGCGGACTACGACGTCGCCGTGTTCGAGAACCGCTTCCCCTCGCTCGCCGGTGACTCCGGCCGCTGCGAGGTCGTCTGCTTCACCTCCGACCACGACGCGTCGTTCGCCGACCTCACCGAGGACAGGGCCGCCCTGGTCCTGGAGGCATGGACCGACCGCACCGCCGATCTCGCCGAGCTCGGCCAGGTCAAGCAGGTGTTCTGCTTCGAGAACCGGGGCGCCGAGATCGGCGTCACGCTCGGCCATCCGCACGGGCAGATCTACGGGTACCCCTTCGTCACCCCGCGCACCGAACTGATGCTCCGCTCGATGGCGGACCACCGCGCCGCGACCGGCCGCAACCTCTTCGACGACGTCGTGGCCCGCGAGGAGAAGGACGGCTCGCGGATCGTCATCGACGGCGAGCACTGGATCGCCTTCGTGCCGTACGCGGCGCACTGGCCGTACGAGGTCCATCTCCACCCCCGCCGCCGCGTCCCCGACCTGCGGGAGCTCGACGCGGCCGCGCGCATGGAATTCCCACAGGTCTATCTGGAACTCTTGAGGCGATTCGACCGGATCTTCGGCCCCGGCGAGCCGCCGACCCCGTACATCTCGGCCTGGCACCAAGCCCCGTTCGGGGTCCCCGGGCGGGAGGACTTCGGACTCCATCTGGAGCTTTTCACCATCCGACGCACCTCCGGCAAGCTGAAGTTCCTCGCGGGTTCCGAATCCGGCATGAACGTGTTCATCAACGATGTGCCGCCGGAGGCCGCGGCCCAGCGACTGCGAGAGGTAGCGAGCGAGTGAGCAAGCCCCAGAAGAAGTACCTGGTCACAGGTGGCGCGGGATACGTCGGCAGCGTGGTCGCCCAGCATCTGCTGGAGGCCGGTCACGCGGTCACCGTCCTCGACGACCTCTCGACCGGGTTCCGGGAGGGCGTCCCGGCCGGGGCCGAGTTCATCGAGGGCCGCGTCCAGGACGCGGCGAAGTGGCTGGACGCCTCCTACGACGGGGTACTGCACTTCGCCGCGTACTCACAGGTCGGCGAGTCCGTGGCGGACCCGGAGAAGTACTGGGTGAACAACGTCGGGGGCTCCGTCGCGCTGCTCGCCGCGATGCGGGACGCCGGGGTGCGGACCCTGGTCTTCTCCTCCACCGCCGCGACCTACGGCGAACCGGTCACCACCCCCATCACCGAGTCCGACGCGACCGCGCCCACCAACCCCTACGGCGCCACCAAGCTCGCCGTCGACCACATGATCACCGGCGAGGCGGCCGCGCACGGACTGGCCGCGGTCTCGCTGCGCTACTTCAACGTGGCCGGCGCGTACGGCAGTCGCGGGGAGCGGCACAGCCCCGAGTCGCACCTCATCCCGCTGGTCCTCCAGGTCGCCCTCGGGCAGCGCGCGTCGATCTCCGTCTACGGCGACGACTACCCGACCCCCGACGGCACCTGCGTCCGCGACTACATCCATGTCGCCGATCTCGCCGAGGCCCATCTGCTGGCCCTGGACGCCGCCACCGCCGGCGAGCACCTGATCTGCAACCTCGGCAACGGCAACGGCTTCTCGGTCCGCGAGGTCATCGAGACCGTCCGCGAGGTCACCGGCCACCCCGTCCCCGAGACCGCGGCCCCGCGCCGCGCCGGTGACCCCGCGGTGCTGGTCGCCTCCGCCGCCACCGCCAGGGAGCGGCTCGGCTGGACGCCGTCGCGCGCGGACCTGACCGGAATCGTCTCCGACGCCTGGACTTTCGCCCGCCGAGAGGAGCCCACCGCCCCATGACCGAGGACAGTGAGCCGACCGCCGCCTTCACCGAGCTGTACGGGAGCGCCCCCGAGGGAGTCTGGGCGGCGCCCGGCCGGGTCAACCTGATCGGTGAGTACACCGATTTCAACGACGGCTTCGTGATGCCGCTCGCGCTGCCGCACACCGCGCGCGCCGCCGTCGCCCGCCGCACCGACGGCGAGCTGCGGCTCCACTCGGCCGACGTGCCCGGCGGAGTCGTCCGGCTCCGGGTGGACGAGCTGGCCCCGCACCAGGGACACGGCTGGGCCGCGTACCCGGCCGGTGTCGTCTGGGCGCTGCGCGAGGCCGGTCACCCGGTCACCGGGGCGGACATCCAGCTGACCTCCACCGTCCCCACCGGCGCCGGGCTCTCCTCCTCCGCGGCGCTCGAAGTCGTCACCGCGCTCGCGCTGAACGACCTCTTCGAACTGGGGCTCTGTGCCCAGGAACTGGCGGTCGTCGGCCAGCGGGCCGAGAACGCGTTCGTCGGCGTGCCGTGCGGGGTCATGGACCAGATGGCCTCCGCCTGTTGCACCGAGGGCCACGCGCTGTACCTCGACACCCGCGACCTCACCCAGCGCCAGGTCCCCTTCGACCTGGCCGCCCACGGGCTGCGGCTGCTGGTCGTCGACACCCGGGTCAAGCACGAGCTCGGCGACGGCGCGTACGCGGAGCGGCGGGCCGGCTGCGAGGCGGGGGCCGCCGCGCTCGGCCTGCGCACGCTGCGCGAGCTGCCGTACGACGGTCTCGGCGCGGCCCTGGGCACCCTGGGGCGAAACGGTGCCGACGAGTCCGTGGTGCGCTACGTACGCCATGTGGTCAGCGACAACGAGCGGGTGGAGCGGGTCATCGCGCTGCTCGACGCCGGCGATGTGCGGGGAGCCGGTCCGCTCCTCGACGCCGGGCATGCCTCGCTCCGCGACGATCTGCGCGTCTCCTGCCCGGAGCTGGACCTGGTGGTGTCGGCCGCGGGCGAGGCCGGGGCGCTCGGTGCGCGGATGACCGGCGGCGGCTTCGGCGGCTCGGCGATCGTGCTGGTGGACGAGGCGCAGGCGGACACGGTCGCCAAGTCCGTCCTGGAGGCGTTCGCCTCCGCCGGGTACGCGGCACCGCGGATCTTCCCCGCCGTTCCGTCGGCGGGTGCCCGACGCCTCGCCTGAGGCTCCGTGGGCGGTGACTCCCGTCCCAGGACGGAACACGAACCACACCTGGCGGAGCAGGCCCTGCCAGTTCTGCGAATCGCCTTCCACACCGGCCGCCCGGCCGTACGCTGATGGACAGCACCGGTGGGGGCCGGTGCTGATTCAGGGGTACGAGACAGTCGGGTACGGCGCCCGGGGCGGGTGGCAGTCGGCACACACGGCGGCGGCCGTGGGACTGCGGTCCATCGCCCCGATCCGGGCGGCCGTACCCGCGCCGTTCCGTCCCTACGGCGGGCCTGGGGTGGCCCAGCAACAGAGGCGGCATGGGGGTGTCTGTGGTTCGTATCCGGGTTCTCGTGGTGGATGACCACCGTATTTTCGCCGAGTCGCTCGCAGCGGCGCTCGCGGCCGAGCCGGACGTCGACGTGGCGGCGGCGGGCAGTGGCCCCGCCGCGCTGCGGTGTCTGGAGCGGGCCGCCGCCGAGGGGCGCGGCTACGACGTGATGCTGATCGACGCCGAACTGGGCATCCTGGCCGCGACGCGAGGCCGCCGGACACCCGTCCCGGCCCCCCGCAGCGGGGAGGACGGCCCGGTGGACGGCATTTCGCTGGTCGCCGCGGTCCGTGCGGGCCGGCCCTCCGTGCGCACGGTGGTGCTCGCCGAGAGGGACGATCCGGCCCGCGCCGCGCTGGCGCTGCAGGCCGGGGCCTCGGGCTGGGTCGCCAAGGACTGCTCGCTGCAGCGGCTGCTCACGGTCGTCCGGGGGGTGCTGCGCGACGAGACGCATCTGCCCCCGGCCCTGCTCACGGGCGTGCTGCGGGAGCTGACGGCGGCGCGCAAGCACCGCACCGAGAGCGAGCAGCTGGTCGAGTCGCTGACCCCGCGCGAGCGCGAGGTGCTGCGCTGCATGGTGGCGGGGCTGGGCCGCAAGGCGGTGGCGGAGCGGCTGTTCCTCTCCCCGCACACGGTCCGCACACACATGCAGAACGTGCTGGGGAAGCTGGGTGTGCACTCCACCCTGGCCGCGGTCGCGCTGGCCCGGCGCGCGGGCGTCGGCCCTGTCGACCTGGAACCGGTGCTCCTGGGGTCGGTCAGCCCCTGATCCGAACGAAAGACCCTATCCGGGGATGTTGTCGAACGGGGCGGTCAACTGGCGGAGCAGTCCGGCCAGTTGGGCGCGCTGCTGGGTGGAGAGCCGGCCCAGGATGGCGCGTTCCTGGGCGAGTAGGCCGGCCAGCGACTGGTCGGCCTTGTCGCGGCCCTCGGCGGTGAGCCGGACGAGCACGCCGCGGCGGTCGCTGGGATCGGGGAGCCGCTCGACGAGGTTCTTCTTGGTCAGCCGGTCGATGCGGTTGGTCATGGTGCCCGAGGTGACCAGGGTCTGGGTCAGCAGCTGGCCGGGGGAGAGCTGGTAGGGCGCGCCCGCGCGACGCAGGGAGGTCAGTACGTCGAACTCCCACGGCTCCAGATTGTGCTCCGAGAAGGCGATCCGGCGGGCCCGGTCCAGGTGGCGGGCCAGGCGGGAGACGCGGCTGAGCACCTCGAGTGGTTCCACGTCGAGGTCGGGGCGCTCGCGGCGCCAGGCAGCAACCAGTCGGTCGACCTCGTCCTCCATGTGGATCAGTGTAGAGGGTCTGTCGACATGAAGTCTCTTGAATTCAAGTGTCTTGACATCAAGATACCTCTGACTGATCCTTCTTCCATGACCACACCCACCTGGGACCCGCAGCAGTACCTGCGCCACGCCGACCACCGCACCCGGCCCTTCCGCGACCTCCTCGCCCGCATCCCCGGACTCCCGTCCGCCCCCGCGCCCCGCATCGCCGACCTCGGCTGCGGAGCGGGAAACGTCACCCTCCTCCTCGCCGACCGCTGGCCGAACGCCCGGATCACCGGATACGACAACTCCCCGCAGATGCTGGAGCGGGCCCGGGAGTACGCGGGCCCCCTCCTGGACTTCGCCGAGGCCGACGCCGCGACCTGGACCCCCGCCGAGCCGTACGACCTGATCGTCTCCAACGCCCTGCTCCAGTGGGTCCCGGACCACACCGCCCGCTTCCCCGGCTGGCTGGACGCGATCACCCCCGGCGGGACGTTCGCCTTCCAGGTCCCCGGCAACTTCGACCAGCCCAGCCACGCCCTGATGCGGGAGCTCGCGGAATCCCCGCGCTGGCGCGACCGCCTGGGCGGCGAGCTGCGCCACGCCGACGCGGTGCTCGCCCCCGCCGCCTACCTCGACGCGCTGACGGCCCCCGGCATCACCGCGGACGTCTGGGAGACCACGTATCTGCATCTGCTGCACGGCGAGGACCCGGTGCTCGACTGGGTGAAGGGCACCGGTCTGCGCCCCGTCCTGACCGCCCTGGCCGACGACCCCGAAGCGCGCGGGGCGTTCCTCACCGAATACCGCGACCTGCTGCGCGCCGCGTACCCCGCGGGCCCGCACGGCACGGTCTTCCCGTTCCGGCGCGTCTTCGCCGTGGCCCGAAAGTCCCCCGGGGTGAACCGGTGATCGCCGCCGTCGACCACGTCCAACTGGCCGCCCCGGAGGGCTCCGAGGATGCCCTGCGCGCCTACTACGCCGACGTCCTCGGCATGACGGAGACCGCCAAGCCCCCGGCGCTCGCGTCCCGCGGCGGCTGCTGGTTCAGGGCCGGCCCGGTCCAGCTCCATCTGGGCATCGAGCCCGATTTCCGCCCGGCGAGGAAGGCCCACCCGGGCCTGCGCGTCACGGACATCGAGGCATTCGCGGCCCGGCTTGAGGCACATGGTGCACCGGTGCGATGGGACGACGGCCTGCCGGGACACCGCCGCTTCTTCAGCCACGACCCGGTGGGCAACCGGCTGGAGTTCCTGGAGCCGGTGAGCGTTACAGATCGTTGAGCGCGGACGAGGTGATGTCGATGTCGATCGGAAAGGGGACGCCCGTCTTCAGCCGGTCGTGGTGGATGCCCGTCAGCGCGTACGCCTTGGAGACCGGGTCCAGCTCATAGACCCGCACCACCGGGTGCTGGTCGGTGCCGGCCGTCTCGACCAGCCAGAAGTTCGGGATGCCGGCCGCCGCGTACTTCTGCGGCTTGGCCCCGCGGTCGCGGGCCTCGGAGTCGGGGGAGACGACCTCGACGGCGAGAAGGACGTCCTCGGCCTGGAAACGGGTCAGGTCCGGCCCAGTGACGGCATCGGCGCGGACGACGGAAATGTCTGGCTCGGGGCCGTTGCGCCGATCGAGGACCACGGTCATCTCCCGTACGGCCTTCAGTTCGCGTGGCGCGGTGCTCCGCAGCCCGTACACCAACAGGTCGATCATGCGGCTGTGGAAAATCCGCTGCGGACTCACAAAAACCAGGCTCCCGTCGAGCAGTTCAGTGTGCGGCGGGAGTTCGGGCAAGGTGAACAGATCGTCCACCGTGTATCCGTCCTGGGGCGGCACCGGCCAGCGGCTGCTGTGCCCGGCGATCGGCTCGGCGGTCATGATTCCTCCCATGGACGGGATTCTTGGCCCTACCGACCACAGTAGAGGTCGTCTTCCCGCGACGTCATCACAACGAGTGACCGGCCCGTCGCTCAGCTCTTCCGGTGCCCGATCAGCCGCGGCTTCGACTCCAGGTTCTCCAGGCCGTGCCAGGCCAGGTTCACCAGATGGGCGGCGACCTCCGCCTTCTTCGGCTTGCGGGCGTTGACCCACCACTGGCCGGTCAGGGCGACCATGCCGACCAGTGCCTGGGCGTAGAGCGGGGCCAGCTTCGGGTCGAAGCCGCGGGCCTTGAACTCCAGGCCCAGGATGTCCTCCACCTGGGTGGCGATGTCGCTGATGAGGGAGGCGAAGGTGCCGGTCGACTGGGCGACGGGGGAGTCGCGGACCAGGATGCGGAAACCGTCCGTGTACGTCTCGATGTAGTCGAGCAGGGCGAACGCGGCCTGCTCCAGGAGCTCGCGGGGATGGCCCGCGGTCAGGGCCCCGGTGACCATGTCGAGGAGCTGGCGCATCTCGCGGTCGACCACGACGGCGTACAGGCCCTCCTTGCCGCCGAAGTGCTCGTAGACGACCGGCTTGGAGACACCGGCGCGGGACGCGATCTCCTCCACCGAGGTGCCCTCGAAGCCCTTGTCGGCGAAGAGGGTGCGGCCGATGTCCAGCAGTTGTTCGCGGCGTTCCTTGCCGGTCATCCTCACGCGGCGGGTACGCCGGGTGGGGGAGGGACGGTTCTTCTCGCTGCTCGTGCTGCCGTCGGTCGCCACGTCGTCAATCATGCCGCGTCGGCGCGCGCGGGGTCGCGCCGGGCATCGATACGGCGGGAGGCGATCCGGGCGGAGTCGGGCCAGCGCGCGTCGGAGGCCCAGCCCAGCTTCTCGAACCAGCGGATCAGCCGGGCGCTCGAATCGATCTGCCCCCGCATCACCCCGTGCCGCGCGCTCGTCGGGTCCGCGTGGTGCAGGTTGTGCCAGGACTCGCCGCAGGACAGGACCGCGAGCCACCACACGTTGCCGGACCGGTCACGGGACTTGAAGGGGCGCTTGCCGACCGCGTGGCAGATGGAGTTGATCGACCAGGTGACGTGGTGCAGCAGCGCCACCCGGACGAGAGAGCCCCAGAAGAAGGCGGTCGCCGCGCCCCACCACGACATCGTCACCAGACCGCCGACCAGCGGCGGGAGCGCCAGCGACACGATCGTGAGGGTGAGGAAGTGACGGGAGACGGCGCGGATCGCCGGGTCCTTGATCAGGTCGGGCGCGTACTTCTGCTGCGGGGTCTGCTCCTCGTCGAACATCCAGCCGATGTGGGCCCACCACAGCCCCTTCATCAGGGCGGGGAGGGTCTCGCCGAAACGCCACGGCGAGTGCGGGTCGCCCTCCGCGTCGGAGAAGCGGTGATGCTTGCGGTGGTCGGCCACCCAGCGCACCACCGGACCCTCCACGGCCAGCGAACCCGCGACGGCCAGGGCGATGCGCAGCGGACGCTTCGCCTTGAAGGAACCATGGGTGAAGTAGCGGTGAAAGCCGATCGTGATGCCGTGGCAGCCGATGAAGTACATCGCCACGAGCAGGCCCAGATCGAGCCAGCTCACGCCCCGGCCCCAGGCCAGCGGTACCGCGGCGACCAGCGCCACGAACGGCACCACGATGAACAGCAGAAGGGTGATCTGCTCGATCGACCGTTTGTTGTCCCCGCCGAGCGTGGCGGAGGGAGGGGTCTGAGCGTCGGCCGCCGATGGCTGGGCGTCGTCGACCACGGAGGGGCTGGTGTTCATGGGGAGTCCCCTGGGGATGAGGAGTACGACGGATGGCTCTGGCTACGCATCCGTAACCTACGGCTACGTAAGTATGGCAGCGCGGGGGCCCGTGGCACGAGAGCGCGACGGACCTCCCGCCGAAGGGAAACCCGAACGGGGCGCGAGCGTCGCCGATGGCGTGGACACCTATCCTGGTGGGGTCGGACAGCGCGGTCCGCACTCTGCTTTCCCGGGGTGGCGTCAGCACCGCTGCCGACCGCGGCCCCGGAGACCCCGTGCCCGCCCGTCTCCCACCGCCACCCTTGTTGGGAGTCGCTTCGCGACACACCTCCTCATTCACTGCAAGGAGCCGCACACTGTGAGCAGCGCCGACCAGACCCCTGCCGCCAGCCCCGAGCTGCGCGCCGACATCCGCCGCCTCGGCGACCTGCTGGGCGAGACCCTCGTACGCCAGGAGGGACAGGAACTCCTCGACCTCGTCGAGCGGGTCCGCGCCCTGACCCGCACCGACGGCGAGGCCGCGGCCGAACTCCTCGGCGACACCGACCTGGAGACCGCCGCGCGGCTCGTGCGCGCCTTCTCCACCTACTTCCATCTCGCCAACGTCACCGAGCAGGTCCACCGCGCCCACGAGATGCGTGACCGGCGCGCCGCCGAGGGCGGTCTCCTCGCGCGTACCGCCGACCGGCTGAAGGACGCGGACCCGGAGCACCTGCGCGAGACCGTCAAGAACCTCAACGTACGGCCCGTCTTCACCGCGCACCCGACCGAGGCCGCGCGCCGCTCCGTGCTGAACAAGCTCCGCCGCATCGCCGAGCTGCTGGAGACGCCCGTCATCGACGCCGACCGGCGCCGCCAGGATCTGCGGCTCGCCGAGAACATCGACCTCATCTGGCAGACCGACGAGCTGCGCGTGGTCCGGCCCGAACCCGCCGACGAGGCCCGCAACGCCATCTACTACCTCGACGAACTGCACGCCAACGCCGTCGGGGACGTCCTGGAGGACCTGGCGGCCGAGCTGGAGCGGGTCGGCGTCGAGCTGCCCGCGGGCACCCGCCCCCTCACCTTCGGCACGTGGATCGGCGGCGACCGCGACGGCAACCCCAATGTGACGCCCGCCGTCACCCGGGAAGTGCTGATCCTCCAGCACGAGCACGGCATCACCGACGCGTTGGAGCTCGTCGACCACCTGCGCGGCCAGCTCTCCAACTCCATCCGCTACACCGGCGCCACCGACGAACTGCTGACCTCGCTCCAGGCCGACCTGGAGCGCCTCCCCGAGATCAGCCCGCGCTACAAGCGGCTGAACGCCGAGGAGCCGTACCGCCTCAAGGCCACCTGCATCCGGCAGAAGCTCGTCAACACCCGCGAGCGCCTGGCCGGCGGCACCCCGCACCGCCCCGGCTGCGACTACCTCGGCACCGCCGAGCTCATCACCGACCTGGGGCTCATCCAGACCTCGCTGCGCGAGCACCGCGGCGGGCTGTTCGCCGACGGGCGGATGGACCGCACGATCCGCACGCTCGCCGCGTTCGGCCTGCAGCTCGCTACCATGGACGTGCGCGAGCACGCGGACGCCCACCACCACGCCCTCGGCCAGCTCTTCGACCGGCTCGGCGAGGAGTCCTGGCGCTACGCCGACATGCCGCGCGACTACCGGCAGAAGCTGCTCGCCAAGGAGCTCCGCTCGCGCCGCCCCCTCGCCCCGACCCCGGCCCCGCTGGACGCCGCGGGCGAGAAGACCCTCGGCGTCTTCCACACCGTCAAGGAAGCCTTCGAGCGGTTCGGCCCCGAGGTCATCGAGTCGTACATCATCTCGATGTGCCAGGGCGCCGACGACGTCTTCGCAGCCGCCGTCCTGGCCCGTGAGGCCGGACTGATCGATCTGCACGGCGGCTGGGCCAAGATCGGCATCGTGCCGCTGCTGGAGACCACCGACGAACTGCGCGCCGCCGACGTCATCCTCGACGAGATGCTCGCCGACCCGTCGTACCGCCGGCTCGTCTCCCTGCGCGGCGATGTGCAGGAGGTCATGCTCGGGTACTCCGACTCCTCCAAGTTCGGCGGCATCACCACCTCGCAGTGGGAGATCCACCGCGCCCAGCGCCGG
The DNA here is from genome assembly GCF_040643055.1 of Streptomyces sp. NPDC047515. Classification (NCBI taxonomy): domain Bacteria; kingdom Bacillati; phylum Actinomycetota; class Actinomycetes; order Kitasatosporales; family Streptomycetaceae; genus Streptomyces; species Streptomyces sp. NPDC047515. The sequence goes on along the minus strand of NZ_JBEYTM010000006.1, from coordinate 14,324 downwards.
CTGCGCGACGTCGCGCACCGCTACGGCGTACGGCTGCGGCTCTTCCACGGCCGCGGCGGCACCGTAGGCCGTGGCGGCGGCCCCTCGCACGACGCGATCCTCGCGCAGCCCTGGGGCACCCTCGAAGGCGAGATCAAGGTGACCGAGCAGGGGGAGGTCATCTCCGACAAGTACCTCATCCCGGCGCTCGCCCGGGAGAACCTGGAGCTGACCGTCGCGGCCACCCTCCAGGCCTCCGCGCTGCATACCGCGCCCCGCCAGTCCGACGAGGCCCTCGCCCGCTGGGACGCGGCGATGGACACCGTCTCCGACGCCGCGCACGACGCCTACCGCAAGCTGGTCGAGGACCCGGACCTGCCCGCGTACTTCTTCGCCTCCACCCCGGTCGACCAGCTCGCCGAGCTGCACCTCGGGTCCCGCCCGTCGCGGCGCCCGGACTCCGGCGCCGGTCTGGACGGGCTGCGGGCCATCCCGTGGGTCTTCGGCTGGACCCAGTCACGGCAGATCGTGCCCGGCTGGTACGGCGTCGGCTCCGGGCTCAAGGCGCTGCGCGAGGCCGGTCCGGACACCGTGCTGGACGAGATGCACGAGCACTGGCACTTCTTCCGGAACTTCATCTCCAACGTCGAGATGACGCTCGCCAAGACCGACCTGCGGATCGCCCGCCACTATGTCGACACGCTCGTCCCGGACGAACTGAAGCACGTCTTCGCCGACATCGAGGCCGAGCACGCGCTCACGGTCCAGGAAGTACTGAGGGTCACCGGTGGCTCCGAACTGCTCAGCACCAGCCCGGTGCTCCAGCAGACCTTCGCCATCCGGGACGCCTACCTGGACCCGATCTCCTACCTCCAGGTCTCGCTGCTGGCCCGTCAGCGCGAGGCGGCGGCACGCGGCGAGGAAGCGGACCCGCTGCTCGCCAGGGCCCTGCTGCTCACCGTGAACGGTGTCGCCGCGGGTCTGCGCAACACCGGCTGAGAGCCTGTCGGGCGGCCTTCGATCGGACAGCGGACGCGGACGCGGTCTGGTGCGTGCGATTCCAAGGCGCCGGGATGTCCTCGGGTGGGGTCTCCCCTGCTCGAACGAAGCTGAGAGCTCGGGGATGGAGCTACTAGGGCATTTCGGCAACGCGGGAGGGGGTCCCCCCTGGCCCTTGAGGCCTTGGGGGAGTGCGTGCCAGGGCGTGGCCGCCCGATCAGAGGCCGCCCGACAGGCTCTGAGCGCCGGGGCGCGGGTGCGGTCCGGCTCACAGGGCGAAGAACGTCGCCACCAGCAGGACCGCGCCCGCGATCCCCGTGCCCCAGGCCGTGCGGGGCATCCGCAGACCGCCGCCGATGATCAGGGCGGCCAGCACCAGCGCACCGCCCAGCGGCACCCAGGCGTGCAGGAAGCCGGCGGTGCCGGTGCGTACGACATCGTCCGTGCCGGGCTTCACGACGACCGGGAAACGCTCGCCCCTGCGTACCGCGACGGACTTGTCGATCGTCACCCGGGAACGCGCGGCGGCCTGTCCGGACGGCGCGAACGGCCCGGTGCAGACATCGGCGCCGCAGCCCGTGACGGTCATCGTGCCGTGCTCACGGCCCTTGGCCAGAACGATGTGGTGCGCCGAACCCCACGAGGCGTACACGCCCGCGGCGAGCAGCAGCAGGACGACACAGCCCATGGCGGCGCTGCGGGCGTGGGCCAGGGCGCGGTGGGAAGAGCTCCGCTTCATGGGGAGCGATCCTTGGGCAGAGCAGCGTGCTCGGTCAACTTATGGCCGAAAATCGCCGGGGTACCGGCGGGACTGTCAGCAGTTGCGCGCGCCGCGCCCCGTCGGCGTCGGGCGCTGCGGGCATCAGGAGTTGTACGCGCTCTGTGCGCGCTCCAGCCCCTCCGCCAGCAGGCACTCCACCGAGTCGGCGGCCCGGTCCACGAAGTAGCCGAGCTCCTTGCGCTCGGTGGACGAGAAGTCCCTCAGCACGAAGTCCGCGACCTGCATCCGGCCCGGCGGCCGGCCGATCCCGAACCGGATCCGGTGGTAGTCGGCACCCATGGCCTTGGTCATCGACTTGAGCCCGTTGTGCCCGTTGTCGCCGCCGCCCAGCTTCAGCCGGAGCGTCCCGTAGTCGATGTCCAGCTCGTCGTGGATCGCCACGACGTGGTCGGTCGGCACCTTGTAGAAGTCGCGCAGCGCGGTGACGGGGCCGCCGGAGAGGTTCATGTACGACATCGGCTTGGCCAGGATCACCCGGCGGTTCTCCGGTCCCGGCGGGCCCATGCGGCCCTCGACGACCTGCGCCTGGGCCTTCTGGGCCCGCTTGAACTTCCCGCCGATCCGTTCGGCGAGGAGATCGGCGACCATGAAACCGACGTTGTGCCGGTTCGCCGCGTAATCGGGACCGGGGTTGCCGAGGCCCACGATGAGCCAGGGTTCGGTGACGTCGGACATCTGCGCTCGGTCTCCTTCGCGTACGGGTTTTCGGATGGCCGGGGTACAGGGAAACGGGGCGGCGGGCCCCGGGAGGGGGAACCGCCGCCCCGTCAGTGAAGCAGTGCGGGCGAGGCTCAGGCCTCGGCGCCCTCTTCGGCGGCCTCGGCGGACGGCTCCTCGGCCTGCGCGGAGACGACCTGGAGCACGACGGCGTCCTCGTCACCGGCCAGCACGGAGCCCTTGGGCAGCGGGACGTCCTTGGCGAGGATCGAGTCACCGGCGTCCAGGCCCGCGATGGAGACCGTGACGGACTCGGGGATGTGGGTGGCCTCGGCCTCGACGAGCAGGGTGTTCTGCACGTACTCCAGGAGGTTGCCGCCCGGGGCCAGGTCGCCCTCGACGTGCACGGCGATCTCGACGTTGACCTTCTCGCCGCGCTTCACGGTCAGCAGGTCGACGTGCTCGATGTCGCCCTTGAGTGCGTTGCGCTGCACGGCCTTCGGGATGACCAGGGCGTCCTTGCCGTCGATCTCCAGACCGATCAGGACGTTGGCCGTCTTGAGCGCCATCATCAGGTCGTGGCCCGGCAGCGTGATGTGAACCGGCTCGGCACCGTGACCGTAGATGACCGCGGGAACCAGGTTCGCGCGGCGGGTACGACGGGCGGCGCCCTTGCCGAACTCGGTACGGACCTGGGCGGCGAGCTTGACCTCAGCCATGACTGCACTCCTCGTATGGTGACGAAAACTGGACAGTCACCCGGCCCACGACAGGCCTGCTACGAAGAGCGCGTCGATAACGGACCGCCGTACACATGAGTACGGCCTCCCTCGCCGAGCAACTCGCTGAGTCTACCCGGCGGGGAGGCCGCACCCAAAGTGGATCTACGGCAGCGCTGTTCCTACTGCTCCTCGAAGAGGCTGGTGACCGAGCCGTCCTCGAACACCTCGCGCACCGCGCGGGCGATCGTCGGGGCGATCGAGAGCACCGTGATCTTGTCGAGCTCCAGCTCGCCCGGGGTCGGCAGGGTGTCCGTGAAGACGAACTCGCTGACCTTGGAGTTCTTCAGACGGTCCGCGGCCGGACCGGAGAGCACACCGTGGGTGGCCGTCACTATGACGTCCTCGGCGCCGTGCGCGAACAGGGCGTCGGCGGCGGCGCAGATCGTGCCACCGGTGTCGATCATGTCGTCGACCAGGACACAGACCCGGCCCTTGACGTTGCCGACGACCTCGTGGACGGTCACCTGGTTGGCGACGTCCTTGTCACGGCGCTTGTGGACGATCGCCAGCGGGGCGTCCAGGCGGTCGCACCAGCGGTCGGCGACGCGCACCCGACCGGCGTCCGGGGAGACGATCGTCAGCTTCGAGCGGTCGACCTTGGCACCGACGTAGTCGGCGAGGATCGGCAGCGCGAAGAGGTGGTCGACCGGGCCGTCGAAGAAGCCCTGGATCTGGTCGGTGTGCAGGTCGACGGTGAGGATGCGGTCGGCACCCGCCGTCTTCATCAGGTCGGCGATCAGACGGGCCGAGATCGGCTCGCGGCCACGGTGCTTCTTGTCCTGGCGGGCATAGCCGTAGAACGGCACGATCACCGTGATGGAACGGGCCGAAGCGCGCTTCAGCGCGTCCAGCATGATGAGCTGCTCCATGATCCACTTGTTGATCGGAGCGGTGTGGCTCTGGATCAGGAAGCAGTCGGCGCCGCGGGCGGACTCCTGGAAGCGGACGTAGATCTCACCGTTGGCGAAATCGAAGGCCTTCGTCGGCACGAGGCCGACACCCAGCTGGTGCGCAACCTCCTCGGCCAGCTCGGGGTGGGCGCGGCCGGAGAAGAACATCAGTTTCTTCTCGCCGGTCGTCTTGATCCCGGTCACAGCACAGTCTCCTCAGACGTGTTCCTGGCGCCGCGCGCATGTGTCCCGATGTGCGACGAGCCAGCCGAAATGGGGTGAGCATCTATCACGGTACGCCGTGCTCGGCGCACCTGTTTCCGGTCAGCTTTCGCTGTCGCGCTCCGAAGCGGCGGCCTGAGCCGCCTGTGCGGCGGCACTCCCCGGACGCTTGCGGGCCACCCAACCCTCGATATTCCTTTGCTGGCCGCGGGCGACGGCCAGCGAACCGGACGGCACGTCCTTGGTGATGACCGAGCCGGCCGCGGTGTACACGCCGTCCCCGACCGTGACGGGCGCCACAAACATATTGTCCGCTCCCGTACGGCAGTGGGAGCCGATCGTGGCGTGGTGCTTGGCCTCGCCGTCGTAGTTCACGAAGACGCTGGCGGCACCGATGTTGGTGTGATCGCCGATCGTCGCGTCACCCACGTAGCTCAGGTGCGGAACCTTGGTGCCTTCGCCGACGGTGGCGTTCTTCATCTCCACGTACGTACCGGCCTTGGCCTTCGGCCCGAGCTTCGTGCCGGGACGCAGATAGGCGTACGGGCCCACCGAGGCGCTCTCGCCGATCTCCGCCCGGTCCGCGACCGTGTTGTCCACCCGCGCGCCCGCGCCCACGGTGGTGTCCGTGAGCCGGGTATTGGGGCCGACCTCGGCGTCCTCGCCCAGGTGCGTGGCGCCGAGCAACTGGGTGCCCGGGTGCACGATCGCGTCCCGCTCGTAGGTGACGGTGGCGTCGATCAGCGTGGACGCGGGGTCCACGACGGTGACACCGGCCAGCATGGCGCGCTCCAGCAGCCGCTGGTTCAGCAGCCGCCGGGCCTCGGCCAGCTGGACCCGGTTGTTGATGCCGAGGATCTCGCGGTGGTCGCCGGCGACCGAGGCACCGACCCGGTGTCCGGCCTCGCGCAGGATCGACAGCACATCGGTGAGGTACTCCTCGCCCTGGCTGTTGTCGGTGCGGACCTTACCGAGGGCGTCCGCGAGCAGTCGGCCGTCGAAGGCGAAGACTCCGGAGTTGATCTCCCGGATCGCGCGCTGGGCCTCGGTGGCGTCCTTGTGCTCGACGATCTCGGTGACCGCGCCGGTGGCCGGGTCGCGGACGATCCGGCCGTAACCGGTGGAGTCCGGGACCTCGGCGGTCAGCACGGTGACGGCGTTGGAGTCGGCCGCGTGGGTGGCGGCGAGCGCGGTGAGGGTCTCGCCGGAGAGCAGCGGGGTGTCGCCGCAGACGACGATCACGGTGCCCTCGACGGCCCCGCCGAGCTCGTCGAGACCGACGCGCACGGCGTTGCCGGTGCCCCGCTGCTCGGCCTGGTGGGCGGTCCGCAGCCGGTCGTCGACCGCGGTGAGATGCGCGCTGACCCGCTCGCTCTCGTGGCCGACGACCACGACGAGGTGCTCGGGGTCCAGTTCTCGGGAGGCGGCGACGACATGTCCGACGAGCGAGCGCCCGGAGATCTCGTGCAGGACCTTGGGGGTCTTCGACTTCATGCGGGTGCCCTCACCCGCTGCGAGGACGACGACGGCTGCCGGGCGTTCGGAGCTCACGGAAATGCCCTTCGGCTTCGGGTGGTGGACATCCGCAGGATACCGGGGGGCCGATGGGCGGGCATGAGTGCGGGCCCCGACCGTGGTGGTCGGGGCCCGTACGCGTGGGCTCCGCCGCTAGGACTCGAACCTAGACCGAACATCTCCAAAGGATGCCGTGCTGCCGATTACACTACGGCGGATCACTGCGTCAGACCTTACCCGAGCCGGAGTTGAGCTTGGCTAGTGATTCCGCGCCACCATCCCTCAATGCGACGATACAAGTCGGCGCCTTTGGACACCCGGACGACAAGACATCCCCTGTACCCGGCGCCCACGTTCTTCCGTACCGTCTTGGGGTTGTGCTTCTTCAGCGTCGTCTTCTGGAAGATTGAGACGTCTGCATGAACCAGGTCGGCCCAGTAGAGCTCGGCGGCCGTCACGTCGGCGGACTCATGGATCATCACTCGGTACCGCAGGCGTTCCCGCGCGATGCCGAGCAGGTCGAGCCATGCGAGAAAGACCTTCACGACGTCCGGGTCGCTGTTGATGAAGGTGACTGTCTCCCGTCGGCTGTACGGCTTGTCCTTGCTTCCCTCCGCCCAGTAGAGGGCCGCACCTGCGAAGAAGAGTTCTCGGTCACTCATCGCTCCCACCTCGCGCTCCGCAGCGTCCTTCGTCTGCTGCCGCTTGGCGTCCCGTACCGCCAGCTCGTGGTCCCAGCGCATCCGCCCGGCAAGACGGGCCTGCTCGACAGCACTGTGATCGGGAACAGGCTTCGGCAGATCCCGCACCCATAGGGAGATCGAGCTCTTCGAGCACCCCGGCTCCACCTGGATCCGGTCGTACGTCATGCCCTGCTGCCTCAGCTCTCGCGCCTCTCCCGCAGGTCGTCCTTGGCGTTCGGGCGCTTCGTCCACTCGGGGGCGGGCTCGCCCTCCAGGAGGCGGTTGAGGATGTCGTTGTTGTGGACGTGGAGCCGGTCGCGGATCTGTCGGCGGCTGTGACCCTGCCGGCGCAGCGCGATCGCCTGTTCGCGCAGCCCTTCGAAGTCGGCGTACTTGCTCGTGATTTCCGTCATGTGGCGAGCGTCGTCCGGAATGCGGACGTCCGGTGCGAAAGCCTGATCGATTCACTATTTCCAGCGATAAGTGGTGGTTCCGTCTCTGTTCGACAGACGTACGTGCTGCCCAGGTCACCCGAAAACGAGGTGCGCCCGCCCGTAGGCTGGACGCCATGACCGCAACGGGGGCATACCGGGAAGCCGCGGGTACGACCACCCGCGGCTATTGGTGGTGGGATCGGCGGCGAGGCGTCGCTCTGGACGTGGGGCTCGCGCTCCTGTCGGCGCTGGAATGCGCGCTGGAAGGGGTGAAGTTCGCCCGGGACACCGGGCTGCCGGTGCCGATCGGCGTGGTGTTCGGGCTGCTCGCGGGGTCCGTACTGGTGGTGCGGCGGCGCTGGCCGATCGCCGTGGTGCTGGTGTCGATCGCGACCACGCCCGCCGACATGGGCTTCCTGATGGGCCTGGTCGGCCTCTACACGCTGGCCGCCTCCGAGGTGCCGCGGAGAATCACCGCGGTGCTGATGGGGATGTCCTTCGCGGGGACGTTCATCGTCACGTACGTACGGTTGCGGCAGAGCGTCTCCGAGCAGGCCGACTTCGGGCCCGGCGACTGGTACGTGCCGCTGATGTCCCTCTTCATGTCCCTCGGGCTCACCGCGCCGCCCGTGCTGTTCGGCCTCTACATAGGGGCGCGGCGCCGGCTGATGGAGAGCCTGCGGGAGCGGGCGGACTCGCTGGAGCGGGAACTGTCGCTGCTCGCCGACCGCGCCGAGGAGCGGGCCGAATGGGCGCGTACGGAGGAGCGCACCAGGATCGCCCGCGAGATGCACGACGTGGTCGCCCACCGGGTCAGCCTGATGGTCGTGCACGCCGCCGCGCTCCAGGCCGTCGCGCCGAAGGACCCGGCGAAGGCGGTGCGGAACGCCGCGCTGGTCGGCGACATGGGCCGGCAGGCGCTGACCGAGCTGCGCGAGATGCTCGGGGTGCTGCGGGCGGGGGATCCGGTGACGTCCCGGTCGGCCCAGGTGCCGCTCGCCTCGGTCGGGAAGGCGGCCGCAGCCGCGGCTGCCGCGGCGGCGGAGGACGGGCCCCGGCTGCACGAGGTGGAGACCTTGGTCGGGGAGTCCAGGGCGGCCGGCATGACCGTGGAGCTCTCGGTGGACGGGGAGGCCCGCCCGTACGCGCCCGAGGTGGAGCAGACCGCGTACCGGGTGGTGCAGGAGGCCCTGACGAACGTGCACAAGCACGCGGCGGGCGCGAAGACGTGGGTGCGGCTCGCGCACCGCGGTTCGGAGTTCGCGATGCAGGTGGAGAACGGCCCGTCGGACGCGGCCACGGCGGACGCGGGGCTGCCGAGCGGGGGCAATGGGCTCGTCGGCATGCGGGAGCGGGTGCTGGGGCTCGGCGGTGTCTTCGTCTCCGGCCCGACGGACGCGGGGGGCTTCCGGGTGTCGGCGGTGCTGCCGGACCCGGGGGCGGCCTGAGGGCCGGAACGTGTCGGCGGGCCGGAGGATCGGGCCGGTCAGCCCGAGACCAGGCGTTCCGGCTGGACGCCGCTGACCAGGGTGGCCAGCGCCTGGTCGATGTCCGGGCCGAGGTACCAGTCCCCGGTGTGGTCGATGCTGTACACGCGTCCTTCGGTGTCGATCGCGAGGACTGCCTGCCCGTCCCCCTCCTCGCCCAGCGGGCTGACCTCGGTCTCCAGCGCCCGGCCGAGGTCACCGAGCGTGCGGGCGAGATGCAGCCCGCACATCGGGTCGATGCGCACCGGGGCCGGTGCGATCTGCCGGCCCGGCGCGGACGCCGTGATGCGCAGTCCGCCGAACTCCGCCCACGCCTCCACGGCCGCGGGGAAGATCGCGTGCTGATGGCCGGCGGGCGACGCGTGCGAGCGCAGCGCGTCGGCCCACTCCTCGGCCTGCCGGATGTCCCAGTGGCCGGGCTGCCAGCCCGCGGCACGCAGGGCGGCGTCGACGGCGACGGGGAAGCGGGTCGAGGCATGGCGGTCGCGGCCCGTGGGGCCCGCCTGTTCGGGTAGGTCGGTTCGGTCGTGCATCGGCGCGCGATCAGCCCTTCTCGGCGGTGGTCGCCGCCCCGGTGGTCGTGAGGTCGACGGGACGGACGCCGAAATGGGCGAGCATCGCCGTGCAGGAGCGGCACGGCGGCGCGTAACTGCCGTGCATCGGGTCGCCGTCCTCACGGATGCGCCGTGCGGTGAGTCGCGAGTGCTTCAGGGCGCGGCGGGCCTCGCCGTTGGTCAGCGGCTTGCGCTGGGCCCGCTTGGAACGGCCGGCTTCCGCCGCGGTGAGCTGCCGGGAGAGCAGTATCGCCTCGGGGCAGCGGCCGGTGAAGCGTTCGCGCTGGCCGCTGGTGAGGGTGTCGAGGAAGTCCTGGACCAGCGGGTGCAGTACGGGCGGCTGGTCGCCCTTGCCCGCGGTGCAGGTGAGCGTCTCGCCGCGTACGGACAGCGCCGCCGCCACCGCGGGCAGGATGCCGTCGCGGCGGTGGTGCAGACGGGGCGTGCGGCCGGCCTCGGTGCTGCTCCAGCTGAGGCGCGGGTCCCCGGATGTGACTGGTCGTGCAGTGTGCATGGTGCGTTTCCCTCCCGTGCCCGCAGCGGTAGCTGCGCGATGTGCACGCCCCCCGAGTTGCGGTGACAGCCTGCCAAATGTCCCGGCTGGTCGGAAAGCTGGGGCGGCGATACACACGTCCGTGTCACCCCGAGGTGGCAGTGGCGTCGCTCGTCCGTCACGCCGCTGTGACGGTTCGTGACGGCGGGCCCGGGGGCGAGACCCCCTCTTGCGGCACCGCATAGGCTGTGCCCGGACCGCCCCTTGGGCAGGTCGGTCCTCACCAGTCAGACGCAGCAGGGGGCAACCGCCATGACGACAGGTCGGCTCGGTCAGCAAGCCGCGCCACCGAACGCGGCCTACGCCGGGCAGCTCGTGCATTTCCCGGACCCGGTCCGGGCGTCCCGCCACCCCAGAGGTGTGCGCATGGACGGGAACGGCAGCCCGGACTTCGCGCCGTACGCGCGCGCCGCCGCCGAGATCGCCGAGCCCCCGCAGGGCTTCGGTGTGGACGAACTGCGGCTGACCGACTACGTCTCGGCCAACGCGGCGCTGGCGGCGTCCGGCCACGAACTGTGGGACACGATCCCCGCGGTCGCCACCCCGCACGGCTGGACCTGGCACCACGCGCCCGGCGGCCGTCGTATGGAACTGGTCCCGGTCGAGGTCAAGGCGCTGCTCCGGCACCACGGCGGCCTGGCCGCCACCGCGGTCGACCAGAACAAGCGCGGCACCCGCCCGCTGCAGGAGACGCGGCCCGCGCACTTCCGGCTGCCCAAGGGCGCGGTCGCGGTGAGCGAGCAGCAGATCCTGGGCGTCGAGGAGGACCTCGGGTACCGGCTGCCCGGCGCCTACCGCTCCTTCCTCAAGGCGGCGGGCGGCTCGGCCCCGGTCGGCGCGGCGCTCGACGCGGAGCTCGGTCTCCTGGTCGACCAGCCGTTCTTCACGGTGCGCGAGGAGGCCGCCGTGAACGATCTGGTGTACGTCAACAAGTGCCTGCGGGACCACCTCACCAAGGACTACCTGGGCGTCGCCTTCGTCCAGGGCGGCATCCTCGCGGTGAAGGTGAAGGGCAGCGGTGTCGGCTCGGTCTGGTTCTGCGCGTACGACGACGCCCGGGACCAGGACGGCTGGAACGTGCAGGAGCGGGTGGACCGGCTGTTGCTGCCGTGCGGCGGTGACTTCGACGCCTTCCTGCAGCGTCTGGCGGGCAATCCGCCGGAGCTGGAGACCGTGGCGAACCTGATGGTGGACGGCGGCTTCGCGCGGGCCGTCCCGGTGGAGGGGTGAGCGCGATGGTGACCTTTGCGCAGGCGCAGGAGCGCGCGGACGAGTGGATCAACGGCGACGTGCCCGCGTACCAGCACCGCGAGGTGCGGGTGCGGGAGTTCGAGCTGGGCTTCGTGGTGTGGGGCGAGGACCGCGCCGAGGGCCCGGTCTCGGACGGCGGCCGGCAGCGGCTGGTGATCGCCCGGGACAGTGGTGAGGCCACCCTGTGGCCGGGGCTGCCGGTGGGCGAGGTGATCCGGCGCTACGAGGAGGAGTACGGCGCGCAGGGCGCGGCGCCGGTCGCTCCGGAGCCGCCGCAGCGCATCGACCTGAATCAGACGTCCTTCCTGTTGAGCCCTCCGGAGTGGCTCCAGGAGGCGGCCGACAAGCTGGGCATCCCGGACCACCGGGCGGACCGGGACGGGGGCGCGCAGCCCCCCGCCGCGCCTGCCGACCCCGTGCCCGCAGTGGCGCGGGGCGGGCAGGCCGAATACGAGCCCACGGCCAACGACGGCGTTCCGGTATCCCCGCCGAACGTGCCCGCCGGTGCCACCCCCTGGGCCGGGACCGATACCAACGGGGGCTCCGACGACGGTGCGGTGCCGCTGCCCGCCACGGTGTTCGCGCCGCCGCTCTCGGGCTCCGACGACGACGGCACCCCGCCGCCGGTCGTGCCCGCCGACGCGCCGACCGCCCTGATGTCCGGCGGCAGCCGGCTGCCCAGGACGGCGATCGTCCCCGGCCTGGAACCGCAGGGTGCCGCCGGCCCCGCTTCCGGAGCACCTGCCCAGGGTGCCCCGGGCGCTCCCGGTGCCGGTGACATCGCGGACGCGACCACCAGCAAGGCCGCCGTGCCGCCGCGCGGTCCGCGCGGGGGCGGTTCGACGACCCCGCCGCCGCCCGGTGCCCCCGGTGTGCCGGGCGCCCGGCCCGGCGTTCCCGTGCCGCCGCCCTCGGGGCCGGGTGCGCCCGGCGCTCCGGCGGGCGGGTATCTGCCGGGCGGGTTCGCCTCCCAGCAAGGTCCGCCCGGGGTTCCTGGTGTGCCGCAGCCTCCTGGTCCGCCGGGGGCGCCGGTGCCTCCTGGTTCGACGCCTCCGCCGTTGGGTGGGGGTGTGCATCATGCGGCGACGATGCTGGCCGATCCGAGCGTGGGTGGTCGCGGCGCCCCGCAGCCTCCTGGCCCGCCCGGTCCACCCGGAGTGCCGCAGGGCGGCGGCCCCGGCCCCGTACCGCCGAATCCGCACACCCCGCCGCCCCCGGCGTACGGCTATCCGCAGGCGCCGAGCGGTCAGCCGACCGTCGGCCCCGGCTATCAGGCCGTGCTGCGCTACCGCGCCCCCGACGGCAGCGAGCAGCAGCTGATCCGCCGCTCGGCGCCCGGCACCCCGCACCCCGAGTGGCAGATGCTGCACGAGCTGCGGGCCATGAACGTGCCGCCGCAGCAGGTCATCGAGCTGCACACCGAGCTGGAGTCGTGTGAGCTGCCCGGTGGTTACTGCGCGCGGATGATCCGTGAGACCTGGCCGCAGGTGCGGATCACCAGCGTCGCCCCGTACGGCACCGATCACGCCAGCCGCCAGCAGGGCATGCAGCATCTGCTCACGCATCAGGGCGAGCTGCACCAGGTGGCGGACGGGCCGGCGCGCCCGGCGCCGGTGCGTGCGCCGCTGCCGCAGATGCCGCCCGCGCCGCAGGTGCCGCCGGAGGTCGTCGCGCAGGAACTGCTGCAGAGCTTCGGCCCGCAGGGCATCCTCCGCTTCGACCAGCGCGCGGTGTCCCGTCAGGGGGTGCCCGAGACCGTGGCACAGACCCTGGTGTGGGCGGGGCTGCCCGCCGACTTCGGGCCGTTCTTCTGGGCACAGCCGGGCCAGCCGGTGGTGCCGACGCTGGCCGAGCTCGCCGCGCAGCGGCAGGTCCAGGCCGCCCCGGACGCCGGGTCGTACCTCGTCATGGGGACCGATTTCGGTCGGGCGATCTGCGTCCAGTACGGCACGGCGAACATCGTGGCCGTGCCGGTCGAGGCGGGTTCCCCCGCGGGCGGGCACGGTCAGCCGGTGGCGCCGCAGTTCGTGAACACCGGGCTGCCGGAGTTCCAGCGCTCGATGGCGCTGCTCGGCCGGATGTGGCGGCTGCGCTTCGGGCTCAACCCGGAGCAGGCGGGCCGCTGGACGGTCGACTTCCAGGCCCAGTTGGTGGCGCTGGACGCGGCGGCGCTGGCGTCGCCGGAGAGCTGGTGGTCCGTACTCCTTGAGCAGATGTGGGACGGGCTGATCTGACCCGGCAGCCGTGCGAGGGCGCCCGGACCCCGATCAGGGGCCGGGCGCCCTCGCACGGTCTGTGATGCCCGTCGCTTCCGTCCGGAACGCGGCCGATCGATTCCGACTTCTGTGCCAATTACCGCATCCTTGACGTATTGCTGGTGATCGGAGAGTCGGAAAGAGGCTTCAAGGATGAGTTCTGCACCGGTGTCCCCGCACGGCTTCGTCGTGGTGCGAGGGCGCGGCTACCGCCCGGAGCAGGTGGACAACAAAGCGGCCGATCTGTCGGCGGAACGGGACAAGGCGCGGGGGCAGGTGTCCCGGCTGACCGCGCTGGTCGAGGAGCTGTCGGCCGAGTCGGCGCGGCTGGGCGTCGTCGTCGCCGCGCTCGCTCCGCAGGACTACGCGTCGCTCGGTGAGCGTGCCCAGCGGATCCTGGGGCTCGCCGAGAGCGAGGCCCGGGACGTCCGGGGCGCCGCCCAGGAGGAGGCGCAGGCGCTGCGGGACGCGGCGGACGAGGTGGGCCGCGGGCTCCGCGCGTCGGCGGGCGCGGACTCCGAGGCGATGCGGACGGCGGCCGGGAAGTACGCCGACGAGACGCTGGCCGCGGCCCGGGGCACCGCCGAGGAGACCGTCGCCGAGGCCCGCCGGGAGGTCGCGGAGGTCCGGGAGCAGGCGGAGTCGGCGATGACCGAGACGCGTCGTCGTACCGCGAGCGTTCTCGCGCACCAGGAGCAGGAGCACACCGAGCGGTGGAAGACGGCCGAACGCGAGCTGGCCGAGGCCGAGGCCGCGCAGGCGGCGCGCCACGATGACCAGATCGAGCGGGCGGAGGCCCGCCTGGCCGAGGTTCGGCGGGCGCTGGCGGAGACCGAGGAGGCCGCACGGCACGGCCAGGAGGACGCCGAGGCGCGCGGCGAGGAGCTGTTCGCTGCGGCCCGGGTCCGCGAGGAGCGGGTGGTCCGGGAGACGGAACGGATCCTGCGGGAGCACGAGGAGGGCCGCGAGGAGATGCAGGCGCACATGGCGCACGTGCGGAACTCGCTCGCGGCGCTCACCGGGCGGGTGGCCCCGGGTCCGGCGGAGGACTGAGGCCCCACCGATACGGGCCGAGGCCTTCCGGTACGGGGTGGTGCAGGGCCGGGCCTTCCGGTACGGGGCCGGTCCGTCGGGCGCGGCAATGCAGGGCCGGGCCTTCGGGCACGGCGGTGCAGGGTCGGGGCCTTAGGGCTGTCCCGTAATCCCTGGCGGGCGTGCGACGACAGCTACGGCACCTCGCCGCGTTGTCGGAACGCCCGAATACATCCAGTATTCGGGCGTC